>CALKUS010000157.1 GCA_937996755.1 uncultured Pseudomonadota bacterium
CGTGGTCGAGGTGATCACCGACCCGGCGTCGCGGCCCAACCCGGCGTGGCTGGGCTTCGTTCGCACCGGCAAGGCGCGCGCCGAGATCCGCCACGTGCTGCGCACGCTGAATCTGGCCGAATCCGTGGATCTGGGCAAGCGGCTGCTCGAACAGTCGCTGGCATCGCTTCGCATCGATGCGGGCGCCTGCCGCCTGCATGGCCGCCAGTGCCGTCGCCTCGATCTCGTCCGACGAACTCTGGAGCCGCGTGCGTCCATCGGCCGCGCCGATGTTGGCGCCGAAATGAATCCACGCGCGCGCCTGCGAAACCAGCGCTGGCCGTCGTTCGAGAAAATCCTTCAGGCCCAGATGTCCCAGTTCGTGTCCGCTCGAAGCGAGAAAATGCACGTCGCGCGCGGGGCGTCTGGCCGCCAGGGCGCGCATCGCTTCCAGCCAGCAAACCAGCCCTCCGCCGCGTTCGCTGGTTGAATGCCACCAGCCGCTGCGCGGCGTCATCACGACTACGGGCGCAAGCCGCGCGTTCGCGCCTTTGATTGAAGCCGTGACATTGATCGCGCGCGCTTTTGTTCGTTTGACCTGAGCGACGAAATGCGCGTTCGTTTGCCGCCGCAGCCATTCGCTGTGTTCGCTGCTGAGCTGCAATATCGGCGGGCCGTAAGGATGCTGAAACCGCGGCGCGTTGATCGGGCAGAGGCCGACGCGCGCGCCTTTGGTCAGGACGATGATGGCCTGGTGGCGGCTGTTGCGGCGCGTGGATTCATAGTTCGCGTCGTAATCGGCGTTGGGCGGCAACTCGATCCAGCCAATGTCAGCGCCGCCGCCCAGCGGGCCGAGTGTTCCGCGAACGCCGGTGGCCGAAGTGAACGGCGCATCGAAGATCGGCAGGCCCTCAATGCGTTTGCCATCGGCCTCGACAAAGCAGGCCAGCGGATCAACGCGGTCGAGCGCGAAGCTTTCGAGCGCGACTTTGCCGCTCGAAAGCCCGGCCAGCGCCGCCAGCCAGCGCGCCGATTGCCTGTCGGTCTGCGCGCCGGTGCGATGGCGTGGTCCTGGCTGTCGATCGGCCATGGCGACTGGCGGTTCAATTCGGCGTGGATGCGTGCGCTCCACGTTGCGAACGGCTGGAAGGTCGGCCCGTAGGAGTGGAGGAACAGCACCCGTTTGGGCGGCGGCGCCTGCGCCGCAGCGAGCTGCGCGACCTGCACGATCAACAGCACGAGGAGCCATCGCGCGATCGTCCGGCGGATATTGCTTTCGCGGTGCTGCCGTGCGGTCATGGCGCTGGTCGACTGGAATCCAGCGAGGCTACGGAATCGACGTCGCGCCCACAACACGTGCGTGGGCGTTCGTTGCAGAATGGGATGAGGCGCCAACGAAGGACCCTGCCGGCACCGAACATGAAAGCCCGCCTCACCTGGTGCCTGTTCGTCGCGACCTGCTGGACGCCGCTCGTCCTCGTCGCGCCCACGCGCACGTTCGCGATCGCCAACCTGTTCGTGCAGCTCGCGATCTTCCTGCCGTTCGCGAACATCCCGGCGTGGCGCGACAACCGGCTCTCCTACGTCGACTTCGCCTGGCCCGCGGGCCTCGTCGCGATCGGCGTGCAGCTCGTGCCGTTCGCCGAGGCACGCACGACGCCCGCGCTCGCGCTCGCCGGCATCTACGTGCTGGTGGGCCTGCGCATGGCGATCTGGGCGTCGCAGCTGTACAGGCCCGGCGTGCTGAAGCGCGACCTGCCGCGCTACGCGTACCAGCGGCAACGCTGGGCGCGCGCCGGTTTCCGCAGCGAGCGCTTTTCGGTGCAGTACGAGATCCTCGTGCAGGCGATGGCGAACACGTCGTTCCTCGCGGTGCCCGCGTACCTCGTCGCGACGGACGCGTCGCGCGCGTTCGGCGCCTGGGCCGGCGCGTGCATCGCGCTGTGGCTCGCGGCCTATGCGTTCGAGAGCGTCGCCGACCTGCAGAAGCGGCGTTTTGCGCGCAGCGACGCCGCGCGTCGCGACGCCGTGTGCGACGTCGGCCTGTGGCGCTACAGCCGCCATCCGAACTACTTCGGCCAGTGGCTGCAATGGATCGCGCTCGTCGCGTTCGCCGCGCCGTCGCTGCTCGCGCTGCGTGGCGAAGTGCACGTCGCCGCGCTCGTCGTGCTCGCGCTGTCGCTCGCCTGGGTCGTGTACGTGATGTACGGCACGCTCGTGTATTACACGGGCGCCGTGCCCGCCGAGCACTACAGCCGCCGCAAACGGCCCGCGTACGCCGACTACCAGGCGACCGTCAACCGCTTCTTCCCGGGGCCGCGGCGCGCGATGTCCGGTCAGGCAGTCCCATGACGTGATTCCCGTGACAGGGGCTGTTGCTGCACACACGGGAGTCCGTTCATGCGTGCATCGCCCTGTCTGTTCCTCGGCGCCCTGCTGTTCACGACCGCCGGCGCCGCGCTCGCCGACGACTGGGACGGCTACGACGACAAGCCCGAGCGCCGCATGCCCGACCTCATGCACGGCTCGAACGAGGTGCACGATCTCGCCGCATTGCCCGGCCCGGCACCGGACGTCGACCTGTCGCACCTGCCGCAGGACCCGTACAGCTCCTGGGAAGTGATCGTCGATGGCGTGACCGCGCGCGCGACCGGGTTGAAGCTGCAGCGCCTCAACGTCGACGGCACCGTGATCCTCCAGAACGCCACGACGCCCACGACCGCCGGCGGCTGGTCGCGCACGCTTGCATGGGCCAACGGCTCGCCGTCCGCGGCCGTCGACCTCATTCGCGTGCACGGCGCCGATTGCGCGGCCAACTGCACTTCGAGCTCGCGCTATCGCATCCGCGCGTACGAGACGACGATCTCGGTGTCCCGCTTCAACAACTCCGGCACGCAGGTCAGCGTGCTGCTGATCCAGAACCACCGCGCGACCGAGCACTCGGGCACGGCGTACTTCTGGAACGCGTCGGGTGCGCTCGTCGGCAGCTCGCCGTTCACGCTCACGCCGAAGGCGCTGCAGGTGCTCAACACGGCCACGATCGCGGGTGGCCAGGCCGGCTCGATCACCATCGTGCACGACGCCGGCTACGGCGGCCTGGCCGTGAAATCCGTTGCGCTCGAACCCGCCACCGGCTTCAGCTTCGACACGCCCGGCACCTACCTGCCGAAGTGACCTGATTCCTTCGCAGGAGCGAACCATGAGCACCATTCGAGCGACCGCACTGACGTGCGGCTTCGTCGCGTGCACGAGCGCGCTGGCGGTTCCGGTCGGCAGCACGTTCACCTACCAGGGCCTGCTGAAGAACGGCGGCCAGGCCGCGACGGGACTCTACGACCTGCAGGTCTGCGTGTTCGAGGATCCTTCGACGCCGGTGCCGCTCGCGTGCGCACCGGACTTCGACAACGTGCCCGTGGAAGACGGCGTGTTCACCGTGAACCTGGACTTCGGCAACGCCGCCTTCGCCGGCGAGCTGCGTTTCCTCGAGCTGCGCGTGCGGCCCGGCGCCGGTGGGGCGTACACCATCCTCGCGCCGCGACAGGCGATCCGGCCTGCGCCCGAAGCGCTGCGCGCGGCGACCAGCAGCGCGGCGCCGTGGTCGGGCCTGAGCGGCGTGCCGGCCGGATTCGCGGACGGCGTCGACAACGACACCAACTCCGGCGGCACGGTCACGAACGTCGCGAGTGGCGCAGGCCTGACGGGTGGACCGATCACCGGTACGGGCACGCTCGCGATCGCCACGGGCGGCGTGCAGCAATCCATGATCGCGGCGAATGCCGTCGGCAGCGGCCAGCTGCAGGACGGCTCGGTCACCTCGGGAAAGATCGCCGACGACAGCGTGCGGATCGCACAGCTCACGTCGAACAGCGTGGATTCCGCACGCGTGGTCAACGGATCGCTGCAGGGTGTCGACCTCGCCGCGAATGCCATCGGGCTCGCCCAGATCGACACCGAGCAGGTCCAGGCGCGCGTGGGCGGAACCTGCGCACCGGGAGAGTACTTCCGCGGCATCCAGGCGAACGGCGCCATCGCGTGCGAGCCGATGCCCGGCCTCACCGTCACCACGACGCTCGACGCGGGCGCCACCGTGGTCGGTTCCTACAACGACATCGCCATCCTGCCCGACGGGCGTGCGGCGATCAGCTACTACGACGCCACGAACGGGAACCTGAAATACGCGCGCTGCGCGAACGCAGCGTGCACCGGCACGCCGTTCATTACCACCGTGGATGCCAGCGCGAACGACGTCGGGCAATACAGCGCGATCGCGATCGGTACCGACGGCTTGCCGGTGATCAGCTACTACGACAACACGCTCGACGACCTCAAGGTGGTCAAGTGCGGCAACGTCGACTGCAACAGCGGCAACACGCTGAGCACGGTGGACAGCGCCGGCAACGTGGGCCAGCTGAGCGCCATCGCGATCGGAGCGGACGGCAACCCGGTGATCGCGTACTACCTGTTCACGGGCCCGTTCTTCTACGACGGTGACCACAAGGTCGCCAGGTGCGCCAATCCGGCGTGCAGCGGCGCGTCCACGATCACCGTGTTCGATCCGCTCGGCGCCGCTTCCGTGTCGAGCCAGATCGGCATCGTGGTTCCACCCGACGCGCTGCCGATCATCGCGTACCAGGGCAGCGTCGGCAGCGGCAGCACGTTGTGGGCGGCCAAGTGCGCGAACGCCGCGTGCACGGGCACGCCGACCCGCACCATCGTGCACAGCGACCCGGGCCAGGCCATCGGCACCTACGCCGCCATCGCGGTGAACGCCGCGAATCGGCCAGCCATCGCGTACGCCGCGAGCGGCGGCCAGCTGGCGCTCGCGCGTTGCCTCAACGCGGCGTGCAGCACGTCGGCGTACGACGTGGTTACGAACAGCGACGCGAGTTACATGGACATCGCCATCGGTCCAGACGGAATCCCGGTGATCAGCCAGCAGAATCCGAACAGCGACGACCTCGTCGTGACACGCTGCCTCGGCAGCGATTGCGCGCAGGCCGGCAGCGAGCCCTTCGTCTCGCAATTCGCCGTCGACGGCAACGGCGCCGCCTACACCTCGATCGCGATCGGCAACGACGGGCTGCCGGTGATCGCGTTCGAAGCGGGCGGCGACCTGCGCGTGGTGAAGTGCGGCAACCGGAGCTGCCAGTGAGACGCGCATGGCTGGGCGCGCTGGTCGCGCTCGCCAGCGCCAGCGTGTCCGCGCAGGACGGTCGATCGAAAGCCGCCACGGGCGGAGGGCTCGACGTCACCACCTACACCGTCGACGGCGGTGGCGGCCGCTCCGCGGGCGCCAGCTACGTGATCACCGGCAGCGTCGGCCAACCCGATGCGGAACCACTGCAACCATCGACGGGCGGCGGATATTCGGTGGTCGGCGGTTTCGTCCCGGCGGCGCGCGCGACGCCACCGGGCGTCGATGCGCTGTTCGCGAACGGTTTCGAGGGCTGACCGCGGATCAGTCGCAGCGCTCGTTCGCACCGACGCGCGCGACGAGCTCCGCGCACAGGCGGTCCGCGCCTTCCGCGTCGCCGCCGTCGCGCAGCAGCTTCGCGAGGCCGCGAGTGGCATCGGCATTGAGCGGCGATCGTTCGAGCACGCGGCGGTACCAGGTCTCCGCGGTCGTCGCATCGCCGCTCGCGCGATGGCGGTCGGCGATGAGCACGCCGAGCGCGGCGTGCCACGGACGCACCTGTACGGGATTCTTCTCGTACGCGCGACCCATCGCGTCGTAGGCGCGCTCGAACCACGGCAAAGCTTCGGCGGCGCGGCCCTCGATCTCGAGCACGTCGCCCACGTTGATCATCGCGCCCCACGCGTCGGGATCGAGCGCGATGGCGCGCTCGTAGGCGACGAGCGCCTGCGCGAATTCGCCTTGCGCGGACCGTACGAAGCCGAGCGCCTTGAACGCGGGCGACGATCGCGGCGCGAGCTCGACCGCGCGCTCGGCGAGGTGCAGCGCGCGCTCGAGCTGGCGCGCGGCCGGTTCGCGCGCGAGATGGCCGTTCGCGAGCGCGTCGCCGAGCTTCGTGAATTCCTTCGGCCCGCCCTCGCCCGCCGGCCAGCGGATCGCGCGCTGCGTCAGCGCGTTCGCGAGGCCGGACAGCGCGGCGGGATCGTCGGGCTGCAGGCCGAGCACGCGCTCGTAGAGCTCGATCGCCGCCTCGTTGTCGCCGCGCGAGAACTGGAAGTAGAAGTCGTCGGCGCGCGCGACGAGTGCGCCGGGCGAGTCGGCCGGCGGCGCCTCGGGTTCGGGCTTGCCCTGCAGCAACGCGCCGACCGCGACCACCGCGAGGAAGAACACGATGGCAAACACGGTCTCGCGACCGCGGCCGCGTTTCTGCGCTGCCGTGGGTTCGGCAACGACGTCGGCGACCAGCCGGTAGCCGCGCTTCGCGATCGTCTCGACGTAGCGCGGCGACTTCGCGTCGTCGCCGAGCGCCTGTCGCAGCTTGAATACGGTGCGAGCGAGCACGTCGTCGCCCACCACGAGCCCCGGCCACAGCGCTTCGAGCAGGCGTTCGCGCGTCACGACCTGGCCGCGATCGCCCGCGAGCAGGAACAGCAGGTCGGCGACCTTCGGCTCGAGGCGCGTGGTGCCGGACGGGCCGGTGAGCTCGCCGCTGGCGCGGTCGGCCCGCCATTCGCCTACCTGGAGGCGTTCGGGAAGCGGATTCACGGATTCGGGAGGCGCAGGATCGAAGCGGGAGGAAAGCAGGAAGCTTTCGGCATGGGCGCGTAGCATTGCCGCGCGTTCAATGCGGCGCAACCGCGGCAGCCGCCGCCCCCGGGGAAACGCCATGCTGCGCCGCCTGCTGTTGCTGACCACCCTCTTCCTCTCCGGCGCCGCGGTCGCCGACTCGCCTGCATCGGAAGCGAAGCTGCCGGCCGACGCGATCCGCGCCGACTTCGATGCGCTGTACGCCGGCCTGAAGTCTGCGCACTACGACCTCTACGCTCGTCGATCGAAGGCGGAATACGACGCGCTGTTCGCGACCATGCGTCGCGAGCTCGACGCGCCGCTCGCGCTCGACGAGGTGGAGCGCCGCTTCCAGCGCTTCACCGCGTACGGCAACGTCGCGCACGCACGCATCGACGCGGTTGCGCGCGGCTGGGAGGCGTTCCGCGCGGCGGGCGGCAAGGCGTTCCCGCTCGCCTTGCGCGTGGTCGACGGGCGCGTGTACGTCGCGGACGACTACAGCGGCGCCGACGGGATAGCCGTGGGCGACGAAGTTCTTAAGGTGGACAGCACGTCGACGCGGCGCTGGCTCGACGCGATGCGCACGTATCTCTCGGCCGACAACGACTACCTCGCCGACGCGCAGCTCGAGACGCGCCTGCCGATGTACGTGTGGCTGGCGCGCGGCGCGGTCGACGCGTTCGACGTCGTGTTGCGCAGGCCCGATGGCTCGAAGGTCGCGAAGCACCTCGCCGCGCAGGATCGCGCGGGCTTCCAGGCCGCGGAGGCGAAGCAGTCGCAGCGCTTCGTGCTCGACTGGAACGAGCGCGTCGCGCGCCTGCTCGAAGACGGCGTCGCCTACCTGCGGCCCGGACCGTTCTACGACAACCGGCCCGAAGCCGCGGATCCATGGGACAACAAGTCATTCGTCGCGTTCATCGACGAGTCGTTCGCGACGTTCATCGCGGCCGGCGCGAAAGACCTGGTCATCGACCTGCGCGACAACCCGGGCGGCGACAACTCGTTCAGCGATGCGATGGTCGCGTGGTTCGCCACGAAGCCGTTCCGCTTCACCGACGCGTTCGACATCAAGGTTAGCGAGCAGACGACTGCGTCGAACGCGAAGCGCCTCGACGGCGCGGCGGACTCAATCTCCGCGAAGTTCGCCGCCGCGTACGCGAAAGCGAAACCCGGCGAGCACGTGCGCTTCGAGATCCCGTTCGCGCGACCGCGCGAAGGCGAGCGCTACGAAGGCCGCGTGCACCTGCTCGTGAACCGCCACTCGTACTCGAATACCGTGAACGTCGCGGCGATCGTGCAGGACTATCGCTTCGGCGACATCCTCGGCGAGGAGACCGCCGACCTCGCGAGCACGCTCGGCGCGATGGAGACGTTCACGCTGCCGAACAGCGGCATCGTCGTCGGCTATCCGAAAGCGAGGATCCTGCGCCCGAACGGCGACGCGAAGCCGCGCGGCGTGGTGCCGGATTTCGCGATCGCAACGCCTGTTCGCGCGTCGGCGAAGGACGTCGTGCTCGAGCGCGCGCTGGCACACGTGCACCGCTCCTCACGTTGACGCATCAACGACTTCACAAAGGCGTTTTCTACTCGAACCCGTTCGCGAAGAGCGCGTCCGACGCGCGGAACACGTCGGTGCCGTTGTTCGTATCGCCCACGGGCGCGAGGCTCGAAGCCAGCGACATGAAGCCCACGAGCTCGCCGTTGCTGCTCAGCGCGGGACGCGTGCTCTCGCCGTTGCCGGTCTGCGCGGACCCCGAATTCGATGAGATCAGCTGCTTCGCGCCCGATGCGATTTCGTAGCGGTAGACGTCCTTCGCATTGTTCGAGTCGGAGATGCCCGCGGCCAGGTTCGTCGCCGCCGTCTCGAACGCGACGATCGTGCCGACCGCATTGATCACGGCCGCGAGCGAATCGCCGTTCGCCGATGCGGTGCCGGCTGCGTTCGTCGACAGGAGCGACGACGTGTCGGCGCCCGCGTTCCACAGGAACACGTCGAACTTCGAGTTCGTGTCGGGCGTGGACGCGAGGTCGGAGGAGTCCGCGTAATAGACGACGCGCTGGCCGTCGTCGCTGATTGCGTGCGCGCCGATGCCGGCCCCCACGCCGTTTCCCGTCTGCGCGGGCGCGCCGACCGCATGCGAGACGAGGCGCACGGCCCCGGTGCCGCGCTCCCAGCGGAACACGTCGTCGGTCTGCGCGGCATCTGCCTGGCCGGCCACGAGATCGGTGCCGTAGCTGTAGAACGCGACGTAACGACCGTCGGGTGTCATCGCGAGCCCATCCGACCGCCCGTTCGTCGCCGTGCTTGCCGACGACGCCGCGTGCGACACCAGCACCGTCGTTCGCGCCACCGTGTCGCGCAGGTAGAGCTGCAGCCCGGACGCCGATCCGACGATGAGGTCCGAGCCCGAGCTCCGGAACAGGACGTAGCGACAGTCCGTGCTGATGGCGATCGGGCTCGAAGCGCCGTTCGCGGTCGCGGTGCCTGCGGCATTGAATGAAACGAGCGACACCGTCCCCTGGTTCCAGAGATAGGCGCTGCTCGTCGCAACGGCCGGATCCGGCGTCAGGTTCGTGGAGTCGCTGGAGAACGCAACGCACCTGCCGTCCACCGTGATCACCGGACCGAAAGCGGAGCCGTTCCCCGCCGTCGTCGCGCTCGCGGGAACGTGCGACGTCAGCTCGATCGTGCCGGTCGCCAGGTCCGCCCGGTAGACGTTCGCGATCGATCCGCCGTTGACGAAGCCCGCGACGAGGTTCGACGCCAGGCTGAAGAAAGCGACGTAGCGAGCGTCGCGCGATATTTCGCCGAACAGCGACGTGTTGTTGCCGGGCACGTCGGTGGGCGAGCGCGACACGCGCACCTTGCCCGCCGGTCCCTCTACGTAGAGCTGCGCCTGGCCGTTGCCCGGGGTGCCCACGAGGTTGCCGGCCGTCGACGAGAACGTGATGGTCCCGTCGTCCGCCATCGACCCGATTTCGGAGAAGGCATCGGCCGTCGCGGCGCCGTCCTGCCGCAGCGAAACCGGGCGCGCCGTGTAGGGGCCGAGCGCAAGCGCGCATGCCGGGGCGAGCAACAGCAGTGGACCGAGGATACGAACGCGCATTGCGGCAGATTCCGGGCGGGGCGGTATCGGAACGATGGAACTCCGGCTACCGGACGGAAATTCCGGACCCGCGGTGTCCACGTCATACAACGCGGTAACCCGGGGAAAATCAGATCACCCGGGGCGAGGTCCATGTCCCCGCGTGCGAATGGTGGCGGGGAGCTCGTCGCCCCCCGTTCTGCAAGTCCGTTCGCCGCGTCGTCGACGCGGCCAGCAGGCTACTTCGCTTCGGTCCAGAACTGGTCCTTCGCGTCGGGATCGCTGGCGCTCTCGCCGCACGAGCCGGTGCCGACGGTCGGCTCGTTCACGTCCTCGAGCTCGACTTCGACGTCGTCGAACGCTTCGACTTCGGCCTCCTGCTGCCAGCGCGCCTTCTGCTCGATCTCGTCGAGCGTCAGCCACTGGTGGCTGTCGTTGCGGTCGTAGCGCATCTGCTTCTCGATCGAGATCGGCACGTCGAGCACGCGCGCCGACCAGCGCAGCGTCGCCTCGTCGCCGTTGCGCGAGAGCTCCTCGATCCGGACCGAATGCAGCGTCGCATCCACGTCCAGGTCGTAGACACGGAGCACGCGCTTGATCGTGGCGACGGCGTCGTCGCCGAGCGCGGCGGCTTCCTCGTACGGCAGCAACTGGATCTCGGTCGCCGTCTCGACGCCGCTGCGGCGCGCGAAGCCCGCGATTTCGTCGATCGCGCGATCGAAGCGCGCGCGATCCTGCCAGTCCATGCCATTCGACCAGCCCTGGAACGCGAGCATGAGCTGCGACACCTGCTGGACTTCGTCGGGCGTCAGGCCCGAGTCGCTCGCGATCGACGACAGCGTCATCGCGATGCCGCCGTTGAACTGGGCGGCGTTGAGCGTCGCCTGTTCCGCGAACTTCGGATAGAGCTCGTCGGCGAGCGCCTTCGTGCCTTCGGGCGTGGCGAGCATCGCCCATAGGCGCTCCAGCTCCATGTCGACGAAGGGGGTCAGCTCAGACTTCGCGTACCTGGCGCGGTCGCGCTCCCACTCGCGCGCGAGCGCTTCCTGCGTCTTGTCGCCGGACTGGAGCGCGATCGCCTCGATGTCGTTCGCGATCAGGGCATCGACGAGCGCGCGATCCTGCTCGGCGGGCGATGGCGCGGCTGCGACGACCGTCGCCTTCGGTGCATCCAGCGCAGGTGCGGCCTGGGCGATCGAGCAGCCCAGCACCAGCGCGAGCACACCGGAACCCCAGGACGAGACACGCATCGCTTGCCTCCTTCGCCGTGATGACGACGAGGCTAGCAGCGCGTGCGGTACGCGTATGTGCCGGGAGTCAGGCGCCCAGAGGGCGTTTTGCGGAATAACGAAAAGCGAACGAAAGTTCGGCTGCGTCAGCCGTCCGGTAGCGTGTATTCGAGCTTGTACGAATGCTTGCCGCCGGGCGCAATGATGATCTCGAGCGTGCCCGCGATGCCGGCGAGCTCGCCTGTGCCGGAGTCGGGGACGATCTTCACGTCGAGCGAGTAGCCCGTTTCCTTCGTCATCGTGCCGGAGTGCTGCAGCGCGAACGTGCCGCGCCTGCCGTCGAGCGTGCCGTCGACGCGCTCGATCGCGACGTAGCCGCCGGACGTCTCCACCGCGCCGTGCACGCCGAGCATCTGGCCGCGGCCGCTCGCGTCGAGGTCGCCGCGGTAGCGCTTCTCGAGCAGCAGGCGATCGACGGCGACGTCGGCCTGCGACGCGTCGCGCGGTTGCGGCACGACCTGGACTTCGAAAGGACCTTCGGCGAGGCGGTGCACGGCGAGCGGCTCCTTTATGCTGGTGGACGCGGCGGGCGCCGCGACGATGAGCGCGGCGACGAGGGCGAGCGGCAGGTGGTCGCGTGGCATGGCCGGCTCCGTTCGTCTGGCGCGATGCGATGCGGCGATTCGACCACCACCCGCGCAGGCGACGATTGCAAAAACGCGACATGGCCGAGGACTCGCGATACGTGCAGCTCAACGTCGGTGTCGGCCCGCCGCGCGGCATCGTGCGGCGCGGACCGCTGCCCGGCACCTCGCGCCACGTGCGGCACGCGCCCGTCGACGCGTTGCGCGCGTGGATCGAGCACTTCTGGTTCATCTCGTGGGACCTCGGCGACGCGCCGCCGTACGCGGCCGCGACGCTTCAGCACCCGAGCGTGCACCTGGTGTTCGAGGACGTCGGCTCGCGCATCGTGGGCGTGATGACGAAGCGCTTCGAAACCGTGCTGCGCGGGCGCGGCCGCGTGTTCGGCGTGAAGTTCCGCCCGGGCGGGTTCCGGCCGTGGCTGGGTCGCGCGGTCGCGACGATCACCGACCGGCGCATCGCGCCCGTCGACGTGTTCGGCAGCGCCATCGCACGGCTCGATGCCGCGATCGCGGCGGCCAGCGACGAGCTCGCGATGATCGGGCACGCGACGTCGTTCCTGCTCGCGCGCACACCGTCGCCGGATGCGAACGTAGCGCGCGTCGCGGCGATCGCCGCATCGATCATGGCCGACCGCGCGATCACGCGCGTCGAGCACCTCGTCGCGGCGACCGGCCTCGACCTGCGCGCGCTGCAGCGTCTCTTCCGCGAGTACGTCGGTGTGAGCCCGAAGTGGGTGATCAACCGGTATCGCCTGCACGAGGCGCTGGAGCAGATCGCCGCCGGCGGCGCGATCGACTGGGCCGCGCTCGCGCTCGACCTGGGCTACTTCGATCAGGCGCACTTCATCCGCGACTTCCGCGCCCTGGTGGGCGTGTCGCCGGGCGCTTACGTGCGCGGCATGCGCTGAGGGAGGCGGGCACGTTGCCCGCCTCCGTTGCCTGCGCTCAGTCGCAATGGTCGAAGATGCAGTGGATCTCGCCGTTGAGGTAGTCGTCGGCGGCTTCGTTCCACTCGTCGCCGCAACCCTCGAACTGCTGGCCGTGCACGCGGTTGCAGCGGTCGTGGTCGAGGCAGTCCTTCTGCCACGCGCCCTGCCCGTTCAGGGCGCCGCAACCGCCGCCGCAGCGGCCGGCGCAGCTCGACGAGCCGCAGCCGAAGTCGTAATGCGCGAGCGTCTCGTAGCTGTGGTGCGCACCGGGTCCGCTGCAGTAGTCGTGCGCCTCGGAGCGCCACAGGTGGCCGTTGTCGCAGACGTTGCCCTGGTCGTGCAGGTCGATGAAGCCGTTGCCGCCCTGCCCGTTGCACGCCTTCGCGAGCGCGTTCACCGGCTCCGACCGCATTTCGTCGTTGTCGGTGTACTGCTCGGCGTTGCCGCTCAGGTCGATCACGCGCAGCTTCTGCAGCGGGAAGTTCAGCGGCGCTTCCGAGTACATCTCGCTCAGGCGCCACACGAGCTCCGTCGCGCGCGGCATGCTGAGGAAGTTCTGCTCGGTGAGCCGCGCCTTCGCGAACTCCTGCTGGAACGTGAGCAGCACCGCGAGGTCGGCCTTGTCGAACTTCACCGGCTCGGGCGTGCTGATGCTGACGTTGCGCGCATTCGCGTCGAAGTCGTGGCGGATCACCGCGCCGTTCACTTCGAGCGTGACCACCACGCGCTCGGGCCTGGCACCGGGCGCGCTCGCCTTGCCGGCGCTCGTGCTCTCGGTGGTGAACGACATCGCGCCGGACGGCGTGGTCAGCGTGCCGACGAGGTCGTCGCTGCCGGCGCGCTTCGCGTTCACCGTGATCGAGCCCGGCTCGATCGCGATCTTCGGCACGGCTTCGCCGTGGCCGTCCGCGGTTTCGCGTGCTTCCACCTGCGCGTTGCGCAGGCTGTTTTCGCGGGCCGGTGCGGCGCCGGCCGCGAGCAGCGAGCAGGCGCACAGCAGCGTGCGCACGAGTGTCGAGTTGTTCATGTTCCCCTCCGGATGTCGCGCGTTCTCGAGGAACGCAGGCGCCAGGCCGGCAATTACGCCATGCCTCCCCAGGGGCGACTGCGGATCGCTCCCGGTCTTTCCCACCGGAGCGTGAGCCGATCCTATCGACGCGTGCGCGCGCTGCGTGGCGCCGTTCGACAATCCTTCGTTGCGGGTCCTGCAACATCCTGCGATTCGCCCGGCGAGTTCGCCGCGGTCGCGCTCGGTCTCACGCTCGCTGCGGGTGCACGTGCGACGAGATCCACCTGTTCGCGGAAGAACGCATCGAGCGGCGACGCGGACGCGAGCGCGTCGATGCGCTCGAGCGTGAGGCGCGCGAGCTCGATGAGCGCCGCGATCTTTCCGGACGACGCGTTCCGCTGGCGCAGCGACGCCGCGATCATGATCGGCCGGAAGCGCCATTGCGGCAGCACCACTTCCAGCTTGCCCGCGCTCGCCGCGCGTGCGATGTAGCCCACCGGCATGCGGCCGATGCCGGCGCCGTTCGCGGTGGCCGAGTACAACACGCGCAGGTCGTCGCTCAGGAACATCTGGCCCGCGGGCTCGACGACGCACTCGTGCCCGTCCGCATGGATCAGCGTCCACGATGTCGCCGTCCCGCGACGCGACACCGCGCGCACGGTACGGTGCGCGCTCAGCTCCGACGGTTCGTTCGGCACGCCCGCGCGTCGCAGGTAGCCCGGCGCCGCGCACAGCGACGTCGGGTGCTTGCCGATGATCACGTCGCCCGGATGGCGGTCCGGCGCGTCGGTGAGGTAGAGCGCGGCATCGAGGCCGCTCGCCACGATGTCCACCGGGCGATCGGAAAGATGCAGCTCGAGCGTCAGCGCCGAGTGCTTGTGGAACAGCGCGATGAAGTCCGCGACGATGCCGCTCTCCGCCGCAGCCGTCGGCACGCTGATGCGCAAGGTGCCGCGCAGCTCGCCGGCCTGCGCCTGCAGCGCGGCTTCCGCCTCGCGCGCCTGCGCGAGCAGCGACACCGCGCGCGCGTAGAGCTCGCGACCATGGTCGGTGAGTACGAGCATGCGGCTCGTGCGATCGATGAGCCGCACGCCGAGGCTGCGCTCGAGCGCCGCGAGGCGCCGGCTCACCAGCGGCGTCGACATGCGCAGCGAGACGCCCGCGCTCGTGAGCGACCCGCCTTCCACCACGTGCACGAAGACGTCGAGGTCCTCGAGGCGATCGATCATGCGGCCCTGGCTCGTCACGCGGCTCCCCCGAGCGATGCGATACGTCCGAGCTTAGGCGCGATCGGTGCGCGCCGTCACTCGTGCAGGACGCAGTCCCGGGAATCTGCGACCATTGTTCGAAAGCCGCCGCGGGCGACGGAGGTCCCATGGCCATCACGGGCATCGTTCCGCAATTGCGCACCCTCGACTTCGCGTCGACGATCCGCTTCTACATCGAGAAGCTCGGTTTCGAGCTCGAGTTCCGCCATGAGGATTTCTACGCCGGCCTGCGCCGCGGCAACCACGCCATCCACGTGAAGCACGTCGACTGCGCCGATCCGTCGATCCCCTACGTCGACGAAGGCGGGCATCTGCACCTGTACTTCAACGACGACGACGTCGCCGCGACCGCCGCGAAGCTCGAGGCGAGCGGCATTACGCTCGTGCAGCGCGTGCACGAAACCGCGTGGAACACGCGCGAGCTCGTCATCCGCGACGACCAGGGCCACACGCTCTATTTCGGCCAGCCGCTGTAGGCACGCTGTCCAAATGGGGTCTGGCCCCTCGGTCAGACCGCTGCTCTCAGCGCAGCGACGGCACGCTCGTACAGCGGTTCGCGGTCGTCTTCCATCTGCGACTCGATCTTCTCGAGCTCCGCCATGCCGTCATCGCCGAGCGCGTCGAGCGGATCGTCGTCCTCGTTGCGGGTAATCCAGTTCGATTCGCCGTCCAGCTCGAGCTTCGCCGCGGCGACGGCGTGCGCACGATCGAGCAACGGCGACGCCGGGTCCGTCGCGCGACGGAATTCGCCCAGCAGCACGGCGATCTCGTCGGTCGTCCAGTTGTAGAAGATCGAAGGCAGCCCGTCGGTCGCGATGTCGTCGAGCAGCCGGCGGGCGCAGTCGGCGAACAGCACGGCGTGGCAGAAGGAGCGAAGATCGGCCGGAAGGTCCGGTTCCTCCTCGAGCACGAGTCCGGCCAGCTCTTCGTCTTCGCCGAACGCGTCCTCGATGCTGCCTGCGAACCCCTCGTGCAGGAACGACACGTCCAGCGCGCCGGAGGCACGCAGGTCATCGCGCAGGGTCTCCAGCGCTTGCTGCAATTCGCTCATGCCGGCCTACCGGAAGGGGTAAAGGTCATTCTACGAAAACGTATCCGACCCCTTTTCGCAACTCGTGCGAGGCGCGAGGCGTGCCTCAGCCGCTGGCAGGGCAGGGAATCGCGCTGTTTTCCCCCGTATAGAGCGTGTATTCGTCGACGCGATAGGCGTGGTCGGGCCCACGCGCGAGCCGAAACAGCTCGACCGCGCTTCCGTGCTCGAAGCGCGTGCGCACCCGCACGATGAAGCCGCCGGGATAGCCGTCCGCCTGCATCGGTTCGACGTACTGCTGCATGATCGGCACCCGGCACAGCGCCTTTCCGAGCGGACCGCGGCCGTGGCGCTGCGCGAACGCGTCTACGTCGAAGTCGCGCACCACCCAGCGCGTCGCGAGGCCCATCGCGTCCTCGAAGCGGTTCTCGTCGAGCGCCTCGGCGAAGTCGCGCGCGATCGCAGACCCGGGGCGGGTCCACATGCCGTCACGCACGTATACGGGTTCCGCGGCGAGCGCCGGCAACGTGCCCGCGATCAAGAAGATCGAGAGGGCGAACGCACGACGCGGCAACAGGCGACGATCCATCATGACGAAGTCCGGCGTGCGCAACGGCGCGGTGTTCAATCGACTCGATCGATACGCGAAAGTTCCACATCGCCGATGTCGCGCTCCATGCGGCTCTTTCGCTCAGTACCCCGCCGCGAGCCCCGTGCGGCGCCGTGGATCGTTCGCTCCGTAGAAGCGCTTGCCATTCGCGGCCGGCTGCGCGAGCGACGGCGCGCCGATCAGGATCGCGGCCATGTGGTTCGGTTCGGGCATCGCCACGAAACGATGTCCCCGGCCTTCCAGCAGGCGGCGCGTGTCCGGCGACAGCGTGCGCGCTTCGAGCTGTATTTCGTCCGGCAGCCACTGGTGGTGGAAGCGCGGCGCATCGACGGCTTCCTGCACGTCCATCCCGTAATCGACGAGGTTGAGCAGCGTTTGCAGCACGGCGGTGATGATCGTGCTGCCGCCCGGCGTGCCGAGCACGGCGACCGGCTTGCCGTCGCGCAGCACGATGCTCGGCGTCATCGAGCTCAACGGCCGCTTGCCCGGCGCGATCGCGTTCGCCGCGCCCTGCACGAGGCCGTAGAGGTTCGGCGTGCCCGGCTTGCTCGTGAAGTCGTCCATTTCGTTGTTCAGCACGATGCCGGTACCGGCCGCCGTGACGCGCGCGCCGAACCAGTCGTTGAGCGTGTACGTCACGGAGACCGCATTGCCGAAGCGATCCGCGATCGAGTAGTGCGTGGTGTGCGTGCCTTCCTTCGGCTGCAGAAGCTCGGGCGCCAGCTCGGACGACTTGCCCGCATGCTCCGGGTCGATCCGCGCACGGATCTCCGCGACGTGCGCGTCCGACAGCAGCCGCGCGACCGGGTTGTCGACGAAATCCGGATCGCCGAGGAACCGGTTGCGGTCGACGTATGCGTGGCGCATCGCCTCGACCGTGACGTGCACGGCCTGCGCGGAACTCCAGCCGTACTCGGCCAGCGGATAGCCTTCGAGGATGTGCAGGATCTCGCACATCGTGACGCCGCCCGAGCTCGGCGGCGGCGGCGCGAGCACCGTGTAGCCGCGATAGCCGCAGCGGAGCGGCTCGCGCTCGACGGCGCGATACTGCTGCAGGTCCTCGTGCGTGATGATCCCGCCGCCGGCCTGCGACGACCGCACGAGCAGGTCGGCCACGGCGCCGCGATAGAAGCCGTCCACGCCGCGCTTCGACACGGCGCGCAGGCTGCGCGCGAGGTCCTTCTGCTTCACGCGGTCGCCCACCTTCAGCGGTTCGCCCGACGGAAAGAAGATCGCCGCGCTCGCCGGGTCCTTCATCAGGTCGGCGGTCGCCTCGGCGAACATCGCCAGGTCGCCGGCGTCCAGCACGAAGCCGCGCTCCGCCAGCGCGATCGCCGGCGCAACGAGGCGCTTGCGCTGCTGCGTGCCGTACTTCTCGCGCGCGAGCTCCAGGCCCGCGACGGTGCCGGGCACGCCGACCGCGAGCTGGCCGCGCGTACTGCGCAGCGAATCCGGATTGCCGTTCGCGTCGAGGAACATGTCGGCGTGCGCCTTCAGCGGCGCGCGCTCGCGGAAGTCGATGAACACCTCGCGGCCGTCGGCGAGATGCAAGGTCATGAAGCCGCCGCCACCGATGTTGCCCGCCGCGGGATAGACGACGGCGAGCGCGTAACCGACGGCGACAGCCGCATCGATGGCGTTGCCGCCGGAACGCAGTACGTCGACGCCGACGTCCGTCGCCAGGTGCTGCGCCGTCACCACCATGCCGTTGTCGGCGGCGACCGGCGCTGGCGAGGACGCACCGGCGATCCCGGGAACGAACAGCGACAGGCACAGCAACCATGGACGTGAGCGGAACATGGCGACCCTCGCGACTGGCGAAGGCCGACCATAGGAGAAAACGGGGCACGAGTGAATTCGCGCCCCGGGGGCGAACGCATTCGGCGCCGACCGCGCATGTGGACGCGAGGCGGCGCCACCGACACTCGCCTCCCCCGCCTAGTAGCCCGGCGCCCAGACGGCTCCGACTACTGCAGCAACTGCGACGAGGGCCAGGACTGACGACGTGACGCGTGCGGCAGTGGAGGAATGTTTCGTCACGAGCGCCGCGAAAACGAGCAGGAACGCGCCGAGCCCCATCACCGGCAATGCGACGAAGAAAAGGAAGCCAGCAGTCGAGATCCAGACTGCGGCGCCGACAGCGAAGACGAGGCCGCCGGGAATCGACGACCTGACCGAGCCGAGGTCATCGTCCTGCCCAACCATGACGGAAGCGCGCGGGTCGTTCATGCCGGACCTCCACGAGCCGCCTGCACTTCTTCGAGCCAGCCGCTGACGGTGCGGCCCATGCGCGCGATCATCGCCATGTTGAAGAAGTGCATGCCGCCGAGCACCAGCAGCGTG
The DNA here is from genome assembly GCA_937996755.1 of uncultured Pseudomonadota bacterium. Lineage (GTDB taxonomy): Bacteria > Pseudomonadota > Gammaproteobacteria > Xanthomonadales > Ahniellaceae > CALKUS01. Next base: position 18,828 of record CALKUS010000157.1, read on the forward strand.
ACGCCGACGCGCGAGCCGATCTCCGCGATCACGAAGCCGCCCTGGTCGGGGAACCAGAACTCGAGGCGGAAGCAGATGAAGCCCAGGTTGACGAGGTAGAACCCGATCACGAGCAGGCGGTTCGTCGACCGCGCGAGCTCCACGTCCTGGCCGAAGCAGCGCACGAGAAACGTCTCGCCGGTGCTCGACAAGGCGCGGGCGACCCAGATGGTCAGTGCGATCGAGATGCCGAGGTACAGGCCGTAGGCCAGTGCGACTTCTTGCGGCGACATGGGGATGCTCCAGTGCTCGGGACCGGCTGCATCCTCGCGCTCGGCCTCGAACCGGGCTTCCGGATCGATCATTCCGGAACAAATCGCGGTGCCGTGGCACCGCGAATCAAGGACTTGCCGCGCTGCCGAGCTCGCGCTTGCGGAATTCGCCGGGCACGACCCCGACCTCGTCCTTGAACGCCACGTAGAACGTGGACTGCGAGCCGAAGCCCACGGACAGCCCCACGGACAGCACAGACGCCTTCGGCTCGTCCAGCAGCATGCGGCGCGCGGCGGCGACCCGATACTGGCGCACGTAGCGCGAGAAGCCGATCCCGAACCGGGCGTTCAACATCTCCGACAGCTGGTGCGTGCTCAGCTCGACCAGCCCGGCGACCTTGGCCAGCGACAGGGATTCGTCGCGGTAGACGTGCTCGTCCTCGAACGCGTGGCGCAGGCGCTCGGCTGCGCGATCGACATCGACCTTGCCGAGCGTCGACTGCGAGTAGCTCGCGAGCACGGCCTCCTGCGTCTTCGCCACGAGGTCCGGCACCGCGAGCAGCAGCCAGCCGACCAGCAGGAACGCGGCCGCGATCTGCAGCGAGTACACGAGCGCGAACTGCGACCACGACAGCCACTGCGGCGCCAGCCACCCGGCGATCGCGGCGGCCGCGCCCATCGCGCCGAACAACACGACGACCGGCAGCTCGATACGGAACCAGCGACGCGTCGCGCGCAAGCGCCACAGCAGCAGTGCAAGGTGCATCGAGTACGCGACGCCGATCATCATCGCCACGGGAATCGCGAGCATCGGCGGCGTCACGATGGCGACGACCAGCGCGACGGCGCCGAGGACGAGGAGCCCGCGCGTCGCGCTCGCCGCGGGCGCGAGCAGGCCGCGCAACAGCAGGTAGAAGCCGAGCGACTGCGCGAACAGCACCCATCCGTATCGCGCTGGCGGCCCGGCACCAGTCGCGAGGTTCGCCAACCCGATGTTGCTCCACGCCGTGTGCGCGAGCCCCGCGAGCATCACGAAGCCGCCCGCCTTCGCCCAGGCCGGCCATGGCTGGTGCCGGAACGCGGTGAGCAACGCGACGGCGAGCAGGCTCGCCATGCCCATCGACCAGCCCGCGAGCGCCGTCAATAGTCCCGTCATGGGCGGGATCTTCCCGGATGTGCCTGCCTGGTCGTCAGTGCGCGGCCGGCTTGTATGCGCTGGCGGCCGACCACGTCGGCGGCGCATCGGCGTTCGCGACGGCTTCGGCGAGCGCGAACCAGAAGCGGTGGAAGTCGGCCTGCGCCTGGAAGTCGATGAGTGTCGTCAGGTCGTCCTGCGGCGCGTGGTAGCGGTTCTCGTACCAGTTGCGATACGCGGTCGCCGCCTTCTCGTCGGTCGTGTCGAAGCCGAACAGGAAGCTCACGCCGGGCACACCGGCCTGCATGAACGGCCAGTGGTCGGTGCGGCGCATGAGGTTGCGTTCGGGCTCGAGGTCGGCGCGCACCATGATGCCCATGGGCCCCGCGATCGTGCGCACCGTCGCGCCGAGCGTCGAGTCGTCCAGGCCGAGCGTCGTGAGGATGGTCAGCGGATAGAGCGGACGCAGCTGGTCCAGGTTCAGCACCGCGACCGGCTTCGGCGCGGCATCCGTGGGGTGGGTCGCGAGCCAGCGCGATCCGAGCAGGCCCTTCTCCTCCGCCGTCACGGCGGCAAGGACCACGGGCCGGCGGAAGCCGCGGCCTGCGCGCGCATCGGCGAGCGTGATCAGCGTTGCGACGTACGCGGCATCGTCGAGCGTGCCGTTGTAGAGATCGTCGCCACCGACCGGCGTGCCGTAACCGTAGCCGTCGAGGTGCGCGATGAGCAGTACGGGTTCGTTCGCGAGCGCGGGATCGGTGCCGGGCAATACCGCGAGCACGTTGGCGGACGCGTAGCTGCGCTGGCGCGTGGCGAAATGCGCCTGGAGGCGCGCATCGAAATCGAACGACGGCATCGGCTCACCGCGTGCGCCGAGCGCGAGGATGCCGGCACCGTCTCGTCCGCTCGCGTTCGCGAGCGCGATGAATGCCGGCGCCGCCATCCGCAGCGCCAGCAACGATTGCGGCCGCGGCGTTTCGTCCGCGATCACCACGGTGCGCGCATACGCGAGCGGCCAGCGCGGCGGCTCGATCGTGAAGCCCTGGTCGTCCACGCGGATCATCGCGACGGCGCCGGCCGCAGTCGCGGCCTCCAGTTGCGCGGCGCCGAGCGGCTGCCCCGTGCGCCGCGTGCCGAAGCAGGCGACCACGGCACCGCGGACGTCGGTCAGGTCCGCCGGCGCGCAGTAGCCGCGATACACGAGCGGCGCGTCGAGCGCCTCGACCATGCCCCAGGTCGGCGCCACGGAGATCTCGTGCAGGAAGCGCAGCGGGCGCGATGCTTCGCCGGCACGGTTCACCGCGAACGACGTGCCGTCGCCCATGACCTCCACTTCATCGAAGCGGATGCGCTGATACCAGGAACCGTCGTCGCCCGCGGGACGCAGGCCCGCGCGCGCGAAGCGATCGGCGACGTAGGCCGCGGCGCGGTCGTAGCCGGGCGAGCCGGTGTCGCGCCCTTCCATGTCGTCGCCGGACAGCGCCTTCGTCGTCGACCACCACGCATCGGTCTGCGCGTCGATCGCGCCGCCGCGGCTCGCGCAGGCGGACAGCGCCAGCGCGATCGTCGCGGGCAAAGCAATCAGACCTGCACGCATGGGTTGCCTCCGACGGGAATGGAGATCGCCGGCGCGACTCTATCAGCCGCGAGCGGCTGCGCCTGCGGAGCAGCGCACCGCCGCGCCTTCAGCGATCCTCGAACCCGTCGATGAATTGCGACAACGTGCCCGCTTCGGCGACGTCGCACGGCGGCGAGGTCATCGCCATCGTGTCGCCGCGCGCGAGCGGCGAGCGCACGATGCACGACGAGCCACCGACGATGCCGCCCAGGTTGATCGATCCGGCCATCGCCTCGGGCACCATGAAGACGAATCCTTCGCCGGGAAGCAGCGCGTCGATCGTCTGCAGGAAGCCGCCGAAGCGCGGCTCGGTGGTCCATCCGCCGCGCTGCAGGCTGACTACCGCGGTACGCGCGGCGAAACCGAAGCTCGTGCGCGGGAACGAAACGGCCGCGTTCGACAGGTTCGCGATGAGCACGTAGTCGAACCCCGGCACTGCGACATCGAACGGCGCCGACGACGTCGCGAAGCGCGCTGCCGCGAGCACGGCGTTCGCGGGCACGGCGGTGAACGGCGCGACCGGCACGTCCACGGCGGGAACCACGTCGTGCGGCGTCGCGATCGTCGAGATGCCGACGAGGTACGGCGTCGGCGGCGCGAACGGAAGATACGGGCTCGGCGCGCGCGGCCCGAACGTGTTCACGCGCGTGCCGCTCACGCCGATGCCGCTGGCGGGCAACGCGACGTTGCTGCCGAGCACGGCACGACCGTTGTCCGCGGCGGTGAACGGAACCGCGCCCGCGAAGCCGCCGCGCACGTCGATGCCGGCGCTGCCCGCCGTGATGCGCGCCGCGATGAGGCGCACGGTACCGCCGGCGCCACCACCACCGGCCTGGCCTAAGCCGGCACGTCCGCCCGCACCGCCCGGCGCACCGGAGAAGCTCGATCCGCCACCGCCGCCGTTGCCGGATCCCGCGCCGCCGCTGCCCTGGCCGTTCGTTCGCCCGAACGCGTTCGTGCCGGAGAATCCCGTTCCGGGCTGGAATGGCGGCGGTTGCGCCGGGCCGCCGTTCGCGCCCAGCGCGCGGAAATTGCCGTTGAGCACGAGCTCGCCGAGCGCGATCCATTCGAACGCGCCGCCACCGGCGCCGCCCACCGATCCGCCGAGACTGAAGGCGCCGCTGCTGCCGGGCCCGCCACTGCCGCCCGTATCGCCGCGTCCACCTGCGCCGCCACCGGCGCAGGACGATCCA
>CALKUS010000158.1 GCA_937996755.1 uncultured Pseudomonadota bacterium
CCTCGCCATGTTCGTGTTCCGCCGCCACGGCCGCATCGTCAGCCGCGAGACGCTGCTCGAGCAGGTGTGGAAGCTGTCCAGCGCGGTCACGACGCGCACGGTCGACACGCACATGAGCCGGCTGCGCAAGAAGCTCAAGCTCAACGGCGAGCACGGCTGGCGCCTGACTGCTGTCTACCAGCACGGCTACCGTCTCGAGAGGACGTAGATCCGCGGGAGCGGTGAGCGGGGAGCCGATAGCGGCAAGAGCAGGGCGGGCTTGCCCTTGCTCTTGCCGCTCCCCGCTTGCCGCTCTCCGCTCCCGGCATAATCGGAGCCCGTGCCTGACGCGCTCCGCCCCATGCTGACCCGCGAGCTCCTCGATACCTTCAACGATCTGCTGCGCGAAGCGGCGGCGGCCGGCGAGCCCGAGCCGGCCGCCATGACGCTCGCCACGACCACGCCCGACGGTCGCGTTTCCGCACGCACGGTGCTGCTGAAGCACGTGGACGAGCGCGGCTTCGTCTTCTACACCAACCGCGAGAGCCTCAAGGGCGTGCAGCTCGAGGCGCACGCGCGCGCCGCGCTGCTGTTCCTCTGGAAGCACCTGCGCGAAGGCGTACAGGTGCGCGTCGAGGGTTGCGTCTCGCACGTGTCGCACGAGGAATCGGACGCGTACTTCGCGACGCGCCCGCGCGGCAGCCAGATCGGCGCGTGGGCGTCGCTGCAGTCGCAGCCGCTCGACTCGCGCGAAACGTTCGAGCGCCGCATCGCCGAGTTCGAGGCGCGCTATCCCGGCAGAGTGCCGCGCCCGCCGCACTGGGGCGGCTATCGCGTAGCGCCCGCGCACATCGAGTTCTGGTACGGCGCGGCGTTTCGCCTGCACGAGCGCCACGCGCACGAATACGTCGACGGCCGTTGGCGCCACGGGATGCTCTACCCGTGACGATGAGCTGTGCGCAGTCGGCTTTCGAGCTGCGCACGCCGGGACGCGGGCTGCACGACGTGACGGCGCAGGTTCGCGCCGCCGTCCGCGCAAGCGGCGTCGCGACCGGCCTGGCGCACGTGTTCGTCGCGCACACCAGCTGCGGCCTCGTCGTGAGCGAGAATGCCGATCCGGATGTGCGCGCCGACCTCGAGCGCTGGCTCACCCGCCTCGTCAGCGACGGCGACGCGCTCTTCGCGCACGACGCCGAAGGCCCGGACGACATGGCCGCGCACGTGCGCAGCGTGCTGACGGGCGTGTCGCTCACGCTGCCGGTCGCGGACGGCACGCTCGCGCTCGGCACCTGGCAGGGCGTGTTCGTCTGGGAGCATCGCACGGCGCCGCACCGCCGCACCGTGCGCGTCACCGTCACGGGCGAGGGCGCGTGAGCCACGGTCCGCGGCGCATCGTCTGCCTCACCGAGGAACCGACCGAGGTCCTGTACGCGCTCGGCGAGCAGGACCGCATCGTCGGCATTTCCGGCTTCACGGTGCGGCCGCCGCGCGCGCGCAGGGAGAAGCCGAAGGTTTCCGCGTTCCTCAGCGCGAAGATCGACGCCATCCTCGCGCTCGAGCCGGATTTCGCGATCGGCTTTTCCGACCTGCAGGCCGACATCGCGCGCGAGCTCGTGTCGCGCGGCGTCGAGGTCTGGATCAGCAACCACCGCTCGGTCGAGGGCATCGTCGACTACGTGCGCCGGCTCGGCGCGCTCGTCGGCTCGCCGCGCGCGAACGAATACGCCGATTCGCTGGCGGCGAACGTCGCGCGCGTGCGCGCGCTCGCCGACGCGTTGCCGCGCCGCCCGCGCGTCTATTTCGAGGAATGGGACGCGCCGGCCATCAGCGGTATCCGCTGGGTCGCCGAGCTCGTGCGCATCGCGGGTGGCGACGACGTGTTTCCCGAGCTCGCGGCGGAAGGGCTCGCGAAGGCGCGCATCATCGCCGACCCGTCGGAGATCGTGCGGCGGGCACCCGAGATCGTGTTCGGGTCGTGGTGCGGCAAGAAATTCCAGCCCGGCTCGTTCGCCGCGCGGCCGGGCTTCGATGCGATGCCCGCCGTTCGCGACGGCGAGCTGCACGAAGTGAAGTCGCCGATCATCCTGCAGCCCGGCCCGGCGGCGTTGACCGACGGGCTGGAGCGCATGCACGGCGTGATCGCGGAGTGGGCTCGCGCGCGCTGAATCAGCCGGTCGTGGTGCGAGCGGCCACGAATTCGCGTACTTCGTCCGGCAACGGCAGCGGTTTGTCGTCGCGGTCGCGCCGCGTCACGGCGCCGGCGTCGATCGTGATCACTTCCACGTCGCCAGAGCCGAGCGCGAACAGCACGGCCACGCCGGCTTTTGCGTCGTCCTTCGCCGGCGCGAGCACGTACAGCACGTGGTCGGTGACGGCCGCGGGTTGCGCCGTGGCGAGGCGCTCGCGCACCGCGTCGTAGCCCGAACCCAGCAGGCCTTTCATGCGCCACTGGATCGCACGGTCGTCGAACAGCCCGCTGGCGGCGGGATTGCGACCGCGCCAGGCGCCGACGCGCGATTCCTCGAGCGGCGGCACGGGGCCGCAGCCCATCATCGTCTCGCGCAACGCGAGCGACGCGCCTTTCGCCGGCACGATCGCCTCGATGCGGCGGTCCGAGCCGTCCGGCGCGCGCACGATCCAGCGGATCGATTCGGTCGTCGGGTCCACCGTTTCCGCGAGCAGGCCGGCCTGGCTCGCGGAGTTCGCCGGTGCGCTCAACTCGAACGCGAACGTCGACGCGTCGGTGTAATAGCCACCCTGCGCCGTGTCGAACGCGGTGCGCAACATGCCGCCCTGCAGCTCGAGGTGCGACAGCGCCTTGTCGGCCGCCGTCGCATCGGGGCCTTCGAACGCGTCGAAATCGAAGCCGACCAGCGCGTCCTTCTGCTGCACCGACAAGGTCCACGTGACGGCGCCGCCGGTGCCGCTCGTGCACGTGAGCTGCAGGACCGCGGGCACCTCGGCTTCGCCGAGCGTCGCGCGGCCCTCGGCCTGCGCGCGGCGCAGGCCGTATTCGTTCACGCTGGCGGTCCAGCCGTCCTGCGCCTGCGCCGCGGACGGCGCGAGCGCGAGCAGTGCGGCGAGTCGTGCAGCAAGCGGCAGTCGATTGATCATTTCATCTTCATGGTCTGGCGCATTTCGACGCCGCGTTCGGTGAGCAGGACGGACACGTCCAGGTGCGCGAGCATCCGGCCGTAGAGGTCCTTCATGAGCTTGAGGCCGCGCTCGGCTTCCGCGCGCTCCTCGTCGCTCTTGTCGGCGAGGCCCATCATGCCCGCATCGGCGATCGCTTCGAAGAACTTGCCGCCGTAACCGAACGTGAGCAACGGTGGCGGCGTGCCGGGCGCGGCACCGAGCACGCCGGGCAGCGTCGATTCCTGGTTCGCGCCGACGGCGAACGCGAGCGCCTTGTCGGTCATCGCCGCGTACATCGGCGGCGTGCCCGGCGGCGCGAGCTCGGCAGGCAGCGGCATCGGCGGCGCGCCGGGCTTCAGGCCGAGCGCCGTCACCTGCGGCGCGAAGTTGCCGGCCAGCGCGACGAGCGACTGCGGGTTGTCCGACGCGATCAGCAGCGTGCCTTCGACGATCGGCTCGCCGCCGGCCGGCATCTCGAAGCGCGTGACGACGGCGCGCGCGCCCTTGAGCGCGGGCGCGGCCATCATGAGGCCAGGGTTCGCCATGCTCGTGCGCAGCTCGGCGAAGCCGGTGTTCAGGTCGGCGAGGTCGGCGCACTTGTACGGCGTCGCCGCGACGGCGGCGGCCTGCGCGTTCGCGAAGTCGACCATCTTCTGCACGTCGAGGCTGAAGCCGAAGTCGAACACGGAGTCCGTCGGGGCACCGAGCCCCGGCACGGGCGCCGGGATCGCCGCCAGCGGCTTCGCGAGCTCCGGCTTGAGCTCGAGCAGTGCGAGCATGTCGACCTGCTGCTCATCGAGCTTCGTGTAGCCGAATGCGAAGCGCGGCATGTTGGCCGCGATGCCGAGCAGTTCGGCCTTGCATTCCGGGGTCGGCAGCTCGTCCTTCGAGCCGATCGCCGCGACGAATTCCTTCTCGATGCCGGTCTTCTCCTCGACGAGCGACTGCATCACGCGCACCATGTCGATGTAGCCCGAGCCGTTCGGCGTGAACCCGTACTGCTTGTTGAGGTCCTGCAGCTTGTGCTCGTCCGCGAGCGACTCCTCGGGCAGCGTCACGCCGAGCAGGCGCTCGAGCAGCTCGTTCGACGGCTTCGCCGGCATCAGCGACAGCACGAGGTCGCCCTCGGCGATCGCCATCAGCCCGGCCATTTCCTCGCCTTCCTTGCCGATGCGCCAGTACGACTGGTCGCCGACCTTGAACGCGAGCAGCGGCTGGCCGGCGCGCTTCTCGACGCGGCCGATGAACGCCTGGAACGCGGCGGGATCCTTCAGCTCGGCGCGCACGACCGGCACGAGGCCGACGCCGTACATCGCGATGTGCGCCTGCGACGACAGGCCGATGCTCTCCATGCCGGCGAGGCTGATCTTGCCCTGCAGCTCCTCGAGGATCGCCTTGACCACCGGGATCGCCGGATCGTCCGCCGGCTCCTTCGCGAGCTTCGCGAGCGCGTCCTTGATCATGTCCTCGTACAGCGAGGCGATCGGCGCCATCTTGTCCGCCATCGCGTCGATGTAGGCCTTCGGCACGGGATCGATGTTTGCGAACACGTACGGCGTGTCGGCCGGCACGTACCCGAGCAGCGTTTCCGGCTCCTTGCGTCCGCCGCAGGCGGCGATGGCGAGCGAGAGTGCGGTGACGGCGGACAGCAGGCGAAGCTGACGCATGATGCTTTCCCCACGTTGGAAGGCGCCCGCCCCCGGGCGCGCGGCGCGAATCTTAGCAGTGGGAGGTGCGAAAACCGCGGCTTTTCAGCGCAGCAGCGCCGCGCCGAGCGCGGCGACCTGGCCCACCATCGCGCCGACCGCGGTGGCCTGCTCGCTGGACGCATTGCCCTGCTGCGCGCGTTTGCGCACGCCCTGCGCGATGGCGGCGAGGCGGAAGAAATTGAACGCGAGCAGCGCCTCCCATTCGCCGGACGGCGCGCGGCCGCCCGCGGCGACGTAGGCGTCGACGATCGCGCTTTCCGACGGAATCCCGAGGGAAGCGCGGTCCACGCCCATCAGGCCCGGGATGATCGGGTTGCGCGGCAGGCGCAGTGCCATGCAGAAGTACGAGAGGTCGGCGTGCGGGTGGCCGAGCGTCGACAGCTCCCAGTCGAGGATCGCCGCGATGCGCGGTTCCGAGCCGGGCGCGAACACGAGGTTGTCGATGCGGTAGTCGCCGTGCGCCACCGCGACGGCGCCGTCGTCCGCGGGCAGGTGCGCGGGCAGCCACGCGATCAGCTGCTCCATCGGCTCGACGCGCCCGGTTTCCGAAGCGCGGTACTGCTCGACCCAGCGCGCGAGCTGGCGCGCGAAGTAGTTGCCCGGCTTGCCGTAATCGGCGAGGCCGGCCGCGACCGGATCGACGGCATGCAGCCGCGCGAGCGTGCGCACGATTTCCGCATACGTCGCGCCGCGTGCCGCCGCGTCGAGCGCCGGCAGCGCGGGATCCCAGTGGATCGTGCCGGCCACGCGCGACATCACGTAGAACATGCTGCCGATCACGGACTCGTCGCGGCACAGGTGCAGCGCGCGCGGCACCGGCACGCCCGTAGCGCCGAGCGCGGAAATCACCCGGAACTCGCGATCGACCGCATGCGCGGAGGCGAGGAGGACGCCCGGTGGCTTGCGACGCAGCACGTACTCGCCCGATGCGGCTGCGATGAGGTAGGTCGGGTTCGATTGCCCGCCCTTGAATTTCGTCGCCGAGAGCGGCCCGGCGAAGCCGTCGAGATTCGCCTCGAGGTAGCGGGCGAGGGCGGCTTCGTCGAGGGTGAGGGTGTTCACGACAGGAAATCGGAAATGGGAAATGGGAAATCGGCAAAGCCGGGCGCGGCGACCTTGCAGCTCTTCCGATTTCCCATTTCCGATTTCCCATTTCCGAGGTTCATCGCAACATGCCCTTCGCGAGCGAAGCGAGATGCACCTCGTCCGGCCCATCCGCGATGCGCAGCGCACGCGCACCGGCGTAGGCGTGCGCGAGGAATCCGTCGCCTTCGAGGCCGGCGGCGCCGTGCAGCTGCATCGCGCGGTCGACCACCCTGCAGGCCATGCGCGGCGCGACGATCTTGATCATGCCGATCGCGTCGCGCGCGCCCTTGATGCCGCGTGAGTCGAGCGCATGCGCTGCGGCCAGCACGAGCAGGCGCGCCTGCTCGATCTCGCAGCGCGATTCCGCGATCGCGGCCTGCACCATGCCCTGCGCCGCGAGCGGCTTGCCGAACGCCGTGCGCGATTGCGCGCGCGCGACCATCGACTCGAGCGCGCGTTGTGCGAGCCCGATCAGGCGCATGCAATGGTGGATGCGGCCCGGGCCGAGGCGGCCCTGCGCGATCTCGAAGCCGCGGCCCTCGC
>CALKUS010000159.1 GCA_937996755.1 uncultured Pseudomonadota bacterium
CAGCTCGGCGATCTCCCGTTCGAGCTGCGCGTATTCGTCCTGCTTGCGGCGCAGGAAGTCGAGCGTGACGCGCGCCTTGGCGCGCAGGCCGTTCGGGGTGAGGACGTAGGCGTAGCCGAGCTTGTGGCGGCTGGTGCTGAAGTTGCGCACCTTCACCCAGCCCTTCTCGATGAGCGCGCGCACGCAGTAGTTCGCCTTGCCGAGCGACAGGTTCAGCGTCTCGGCGAGCTCGCGCTGGCTGATGTCGGGCCGCTCCGTGATGAGCTTGAGCACGCGGAAGCGCAGCTCGTCGTTCACGGCCTCGCCCGGCGGATGTCGGAGGGAGCAGTCATTCGTGTTGCGGATCGCGGGCACGCTACCGCCCTGCGATTGCGAATGGGCTTTTCCGCAGGGCCCGTACCGCGCGGGTTTTCACGGCGCGCCGATGGCGCGCCGCGTCGTTACAAGCTGAGCGCGAGGTGCGCTTCCGGCACGTCGACGGCGCACGCTTCGCCGAGCACGCGCACGAGCAGCGCCACGCGGTCGCGCGCGGTGCGTGCCTGGAACACGGCGTCCATCCCGGCGAACGGGCCCTGCGTGACGCGCACGGCGGTGCCGCGCTCGAGCGCGGGCGGGTCGAGCCGCACGTAGCCGTCGCCGGCGTCCACGCGCGCGTCGAGCGCTGCGATCACGGGTTCGGGCACGCGCGCGGGCTCGACGCCGCGCCGCACGAGCGCGGTCACGCCGCGCGTGGATCGCACGCGGCCGAGGTCCTGGGCTTCGGGGTCGGCGCGGAGGAAGAGATAGCGGGGGAACAGCGGCTCGACGATCTCGCGCATGCCGTCGGCACGGCGCAGCAGCCGCCGCGTGCGCGGCAGCCGGCATTCGAAGCCCTGGCGTGCCAGGTGTTCGCGCGCGAGCGCCTCCGCGCGCGGCTTGGTGAGGACCGCGAACCAGTGCAGCACCGGACCCCCTGCGATCCGTTCAACCGTTGAACGCAAGTAGACCCGGAAAGGAAGGGCCGGGCAACCTTCGCCCGGCCCCGATTGGGCAAGCGGCGCATTTCTCCCTCCCTGCGGATGCGGGGAGGGATCGTTTCGATCACTCGTGCGCGGCGACCAGGCCGTGCCAGTCGCCGATCGCCACTTCCTGGCGCAACGCGAGGTTCGCGTCCTCGAGGAAGCTCTCCTCGTAGCCGCGGCGCGCTTCCTTCAGCGTGCAGACGTTGCCCGGGCAGATGGCCTGGCCCCAGAGGTTGCGGCCGAGCCCGCCGTTGTCGACCACGATCCAGCCGTCGATCACGAGGCTGACGTGGCCCACTTCCTGGAACGGCTTGCGGCCGTAGAGCCACTGCATGCGCTGCGGCTGCACGCCCGAGACGAGCGCCTTCGCCTTCGCTTCGCCGGCCGCCGTGGTGCACAGGGACGCGGCCGAGCGCAGCTCCGCCACCCATTTCGGCGGCTGCTTGAACAGGCCGCCCGCGAAGGCTGGCGAGGCGACGAGGGCGAACACGACGACGGCAGCGCGGCGGGCGAAGCGGGAGGTGGCGAAAGAGGACATGGCGATGATTCCGGTCGAGTCGACGCGCAATGCGTCGTCGGGGAATCGCTGTGACCTGCCCGGGGGTTCTCCCTCATGCCGGGCGACGAGTTTCCGGAATTGAGAACAAGATCACATTTCGGGATGTCCGGATAGCTTCGGCAACAGTGCGCCCGCGACACGCATCGTTGCCCCCGCAAGTGAGAGGTTCCGGGCACTCGCAAGACATTATGGAATCGAACAGGGAATTCCGGACCATGCTCGCCGTGCAACGCATCACCTCATTCGTTCCACCGCCGGCGCCGCCGCAGCAGGACCTGCAGCGCGTGCTCGACGCGATGGCGCAGCACGTGGTGATCGTCGACGGGGACGGGCTGATCACGTCGTCGAACCGCGCGTGGCGCAAGTTCATGCGCGTGAGCGGCGTCGCCGACGAAGCGTGGCAGGGACGCTCCTACGTCGAGCAATGCCTCGCGATGGCCACGTCCGATCCAGGCGCGCGCGTCGAGCTCGAGTCGGCGCTGCTCGCCGTGATCGCCGGCCAGCTCGACCGCTACGCGTGCGAGCTCACCGTGGACGTCGAGGGCGAGCAGCACTGGATGACGCTGCATGCGCACGCCGTCCCGGCGGGCGGCGCGGTGATCTCGCTCAACGACATCACGCAGATCCGCACGCTCGACCGCGCGCGCGCCCGGTTCGCGCAGCTCACCGACGCCAGCACGGACGCGATCCTGATCGTGGATCCGGAAGGCGGCGTCGACTACGCGAACGATGCGGCCCAGCGCCTCGCGGGTGCGTCCCCGGGCGACGCGCCCGACGCGGTCGAGCGGCTCGTCGATCGCGCGGCGCTCGCGATCGCGGCGGCCGACGGCGCATGGCGCGGCGAGGTGATGCTGCACACGCGCGACGATGCCGAGATCCCCGTGCTGCAGGACGTGCGCCGGCACGAGCCGCCGTCCGCGGGGGAAGCGGCCTACTTCACGATCGTGCTGCACGACATCAGCGCCGAGAAGGCGCGCGAGAACGAGCTGCACAACCGCAACGTCGAGCTGTCGCTCGCGTACACGCACCTCAAGAGCGCGCAGGACCAGTTGCTGCAATCGGAAAAGATGGCGTCGATCGGCCAGCTCGCGGCCGGCGTTGCGCACGAGATCAACAACCCGATCGGCTACGTGCACTCCAACCTGGGCACGTTGCGCGACTACACGCGCAACCTGTTCCAGCTGCTCACGAGCTACGAGGCCGCGCTGGCCGAGGCGCCGATCGCCGATGCGAAGCGCCGCGAGCTCGACGACCTGCGCGGTCGCCTGGAGATCGACTTCCTCGCGCAGGACCTCCCGCAACTGGTGTCGGAGTCGGCCGAGGGCATCGAGCGCGTGCGCAAGATCGTGCAGGACCTCAAGGACTTCTCGCACGTCGGCGCCGGGGACGCGTGGGAAACGGTCGACCTGCATCGCGGCCTGGATTCCACGCTGAACATCGTGTGGAACGAGATCAAGTACAAGGCGGAAGTGACCAAGGAATACGGCAACCTGCCGCCCGTGCAGTGCCTGCCCTCGCAGCTCAACCAGGTGTACATGAACCTGCTCGTGAACGCGGCGCAGTCGATGCGCAGCCGCGGCTCGATCCGCATCGCGACGGGCACGCGCGACGACTGCGTCTGGGTGAAGATCAGCGACACGGGCTCGGGCATCCCCGAGGCCAACATCCCGCGCCTGTTCGATCCGTTCTTCACCACCAAGCCGGTCGGACAGGGCACCGGGCTCGGCCTGTCGCTGTCCTACGGCATCGTGAAGAAGCACAACGGGCGGATCGACGTGGAGAGCCAGGTCGGCGTCGGCACGACGTTCACGATCGTGCTGCCGATCGTGCAGGCCGCAGCCGGCTGAGGCCGCGACCGCGCGTGGCGCGCGTCACGGCGTGCCGCAGCCGTGTCCCGTGACAGCTTGCGACTCCAGGAGGGTGACAAGGGCTTCGCGCCGGCGGAAGATCGCCCGGCGGGGGAAATCCGGTCCATCTCGACGCTGGGGGAAACAGCCATGGGATTCTGGAAGAAGCGCCTCGTCGCCGTTGCCGCGGCGATTGCGTGCACGTGCACGTGCCCGGTCGCGCTCGCGGCCGCGCAGCAACCGCAGATCGACGTCGCACACTACGCCGCGCTGGCGCAGTCCTTCGACGCCAACGTACCGTCACTGAGCTTCGGGCCCGTCGACTGGGAAGCGCTCGCAGCCGAGGACGCCATCGCCGACGAATTGCCGGGGCCGAAGCGCTTCGCGATCGCGCACGATGTCGACTTCTCGCCCGCGAACTCCGGCACCTGGGAACAGGCTGCCGACGGCAGCTGGATCTGGCGGCTGCGCATCGTCGCGAAGGAAGCGGTGCACATCAACCTCGGCTTCCGCCGCTTCGCGTTGCCGCCGGGCGCGCAGCTCGAGCTGTTCAATCCGGAAGGCACGTCCGTCGCCGGTCCATACACGGCACGCGACATGCTGCCGCACGGCCAGCTGTGGACGTCGATCGTCGAAGGCGAGCAGATGCTCGTGCAGCTCACGGTTCCCGCGGGCGGGCAATCGCAGGTCGTGCTCGACCTCATGCGCGTCGCACAGGGCTACCGCGGCTTCGGCTACAAGTCGAAGATCTGCAAGTCCGGCTCGTGCAACATGGACGTCGCGTGCCTGTCCGACGGCGATCCCTGGAACAACCCGCGCCGTTCGGTCGGCGCCATGACGCGCGGCGGCACGGACACCTGCACGGGCTCGCTCGTGAACAACACGGCGAACGACCGGCGCATGCTGTTCGCGACGGCCACGCACTGCGGCATCACGTCCGCCACGGTCGCGTCGCTGCTGGTGTACTGGAAGTACGAGTTCGCGAGCTGTCGCGTGCCCGGTTCCTCGGCGAGCGGCGCCGCGGCCGGACCGAAGCCGTCGACCACGTCGGCGGGCGTCACGTTCCTCGCGAACACCAACAACCCGTTCGCCGGCAGCGACCCGGCGACCTCGCGCAGCGACTGGACGCTCGTCGAGCTCGCGACGCCGCCGGCCGGCAACACGTTCGACCTGTACTGGTCGGGCTTCAACCGGTCGCCGCCGCCGATCACGTGCGCCGCGCCCGGCGACACCTCGTCGACCACCGGCCTGTGCGCGTCGATCCACCATCCCGGCGTCGACGAGAAGCGCATCACGTTCGTCGAGGTGCCGATGACGCTGGACAGCATCTCCGGCGCGTCGAACACGCACTGGCAGGCGAACTGGGATCCGACGCCGCCACGCCTGCCGAACATCGTGCCGATGCCGGGGACGATCCCGCCGAACGTGACGGAGCCGGGCTCGTCGGGCTCGCCGTTGTACGACTCCGGCCAGCACATCGTCGGCGTGCTGTCGGGCGGACCGTCCGCCTGCGGCGCCACGGGCACCAGCCTGCGCGACCAGTACGGCGGCCTGTTCCACGCGTGGGACGGCAACGGCACCGCGACGACGCGCATGCGCGACTACCTCGATCCGCTCGGGACGAACCCGGTCTCGATCGAAGGCATCGGCACGTGCAATCCGCCGGTCACGCCGGCGGGCGTCACGGCCACGCAGAACGGCAACAACCGCATCGACGTCTCGTGGGGCGCGGTCGCGGGCGTGACGAAGTACCGCGTGTACCGCGGCGCGGGCGCATGCCCGGGCACGGGCTACACCCAGGTCGGTGAAGTGACGGGCACGAGCTTCAGCGACACGAACGTGTCCGGCGGCAGCACCTACAGCTACCGCGTCTCGTCGTTCGACGACGTGCAGCCGTGCGAATCCACGCAGAGCACGTGTTCGAGCGCCGTCGCCACCGGTGTGTGCACGTTGTCGCCGTCGTTCGCCGGCGCGACGTCGGCCGCCAGCACCAACACGCCGTCGTGCGGCATCACGGTGGGCTGGTCCGCGGGCACCGCGAACTGCGGCAGCGCGCTCGCGTACAACGTCTATCGTTCGACGACGCCGGTGTTCACGCCGTCGCCCGCGAACCAGGTGGGCTCGTGCGTCGCCGGTCCGTCGTTCACCGACCCGAACGTCGTGTTCGGCACGACGTACTACTACACGGTGCGCGCCGAAGACGACGCGGGCACCGGCACGGGCACGTGCGCGAACGGCAACGTCGAGTCCAACGTCGTCACGCGCAGCGCGGCACCGGCGGGCCCGCCGGCCATCGTGCTCACCGACGACATGGAGACGAGCGAGGCGCTCTGGAGCAGCACGGGCACCGGCACCGTCGGCGCGAACTTCGCGCGCGTCACGACCGCCGCGCGCTCGGGCACGCAGAGCTGGTGGACGCCGGATCCGGCGCAGGTGCAGGACCGCCAGCTCGCGACGGCGACCGCGCTCGCGATCGGCCCCGGCACGGTGCTCGAGTTCTGGCACAAGTACTTCATGGAGGCGAACTGGGACGGCGGCGTGCTCGAGTACTCGCTCGACGGCTCCATGTGGTTCGACATCCTGGCCGGCGACGGCGGCGCGATCCCGGCGAACGCCAACCGCTTCCTCGCGGGTGGCTATCCGGCGACCGCGTTGAACGCGGGCAGCTCGCTGAACCCGATCGCGGGCCGCCGGGCGTGGAACGGCGACTTCTCGGTCAACTTCCTGCAGGTGCGCGTCGACCTCTCCGACTTCAACGGCCAGAACGTGCGGTTCCGCTTCCGCATGGGCTCGGACGCGTCGGTGTCGCGCACGGGCTGGTGGATCGACGACGTGACGATCTCGGCCGGCACGGCCTGCACGACGGGCCCGGGCGATCCGTTGTTCGCCAACGGATTCGAGTGAGGGAACGCCAGGGCGGGCACGCAATGTGCCCGCCCGCTTTGCCCTGTCGCACGTTCAGCGCGACAACGGTGGTCGCGCGGTCAGAGTCACGCCTCTGACTGCGCGGTCGCAGCCCGCCCTTCCCGAACCGATTTCGCGGAGCG
>CALKUS010000160.1 GCA_937996755.1 uncultured Pseudomonadota bacterium
CATGTCAAGGTAGTGCTCTACCGCTGAGCTACGCGCCCTCGAAAGAGCGCGCAAGGGTAGTGGGAAGCGGCCCGGGATTCAAGTCGGTGCGGTCCCGCGAGCGGGCAGCGGGGAGCGCGGAGCGGCAAAAGCCAGGCGCGCACGGCCCTTGCCGCTCACCGCTCCCCGCTTGCCGCTCCCGCTCTCCGAAACACGCCGCAGACAGGCGGGCCGCCGTGCGGTAAAACGCCGCATCCTCGCTCCGGACCGCCCATGGCCAACACGAAGTTCCACTTCCTCAACGACTACCGCGCGCTCGTGCGCAACCTGATCCAGAAGTACCCGCTGGACGAGGCGATGTCGCGCGCCGTGGGCGGCAGCTACGAGGCGCTCGGCGAGGTGGAGAAGCAGTTGCTGATCGGCGCCGGGCTCGCGCGCGACCACGTGATCGTCGACGTGGGCTGCGGCTCGGGCCGCCTCGCGAAGGCACTCGTCCCGTACCTCGGCACGACCGGCCAGCTGCTGGGCACCGATGTCGTGATCGAGCTGCTGCAGTACGCGGCGAAAGACTGCCCGCCGCACTGGCGCTTCGCGCTCGTCGAGGACATCCGCATCCCCTACCCCGACGACTGCGCCGACTTCGCGTGCTTCTTCTCGGTGTTCACGCACCTGCTGCACGAGGAGACCTACCACTACCTGCTGGAAGCGAGCCGCGTCGTGCGGCCCGGCGGCCGCATCGTGTTCTCGTTCCTCGAGCTCCCGTACAACTGGGAGATCTTCGAGATGACCTGGCGCAACGTCGCGAACGGCACCGGCAACGTGCACCTCAACACGTTCTTCTCGCGCGACATGGTCGAGTGCTGGGCCGGCAAGCTCGGCCTGAAGATCGTCGAGTTCCACGCGGCGACCGAGCCGTGCATCCCGCTCTCGAAGCCGATCACCTACGACGACGGGCGCGTGGTGGACGGCGTCTGTGCGCTGGGGCAGTCGTGGTGCGTGCTGGAGAATACGAAGCCGGGCGAGGCGCGTCGCGCTGCTACGCCCGTCGTCCCGAAATGGTAGCGGTGACTCCCTCCCCTGCGAACGCAGGGGAGGGTTGGGGTGGGGTGCGTTACCACGGTTCGTCGACCTGAGAGCGGGTTGTACGGCGCGTTCCGAATCCGACCATCTGCGACGCACCGCCGAACCTGGGCACTCGCCGATCGCCCACAGGGGTGAGGCGGGAGTTGAAACGTCGCCCTCTGGCGACGTTTCCCGCCGAACGCCAGCGCGAATAGCGCTGGCCGGACGGGCTCCTACCCAGCCGCTCCGTTCTGGCACGGAGCTACGAGATCAAGCCTTTGGCCTTTATGCGTTTGATCTCGTCGCGCACGCGCGCAGCGTCCTCGAATGCGAGGTCCTGCGCGTGCTTGTACATCTGCTGCTCGAGCTTCTTGAGCTTCGCGGCGAGCTGCGCGGGATCCATCGCCGCGTAATCGACGGCCGGCTCGGCGACGCGGCGGCCGCGCTTGCCGCCGGATTCGTTCGCGGCGTCGCCGCGCGCGCCTTCCATGATGTCGGTGATCTTCTTCGTCACCGAGCGCGGCACGATGCCGTGCAGCGCGTTGTACTCGACCTGCTTGCGGCGGCGGCGATCGGTCTCGTCGAGCGCCGCCTTCATCGAGCGCGTGATCGTGTCGGCGTACAGGATCGCCTTGCCGCGCAGGTTGCGCGCAGCGCGGCCGATGGTCTGGATCAACGAGCCGCTGGAACGGAGGAACCCTTCCTTGTCGGCGTCGAGGATCGCGACGAGCGAGACCTCGGGCATGTCGAGGCCCTCGCGCAGCAGGTTGATGCCGACGAGCACGTCGAACTTGCCGAGGCGCAGGTCGCGCAGGATCTCGACGCGCTCCACCGTCTCGATGTCGGAGTGCAGGTACCGCACGCGCACGCCGTGCTCGGACAGGTACTCGGTGAGGTTCTCCGCCATGCGCTTGGTGAGCGTCGTGACGAGCACGCGGTCGCCCTGCGCCACGCGCGCATTGACCTCGGTCAGCAGGTCGTCGACCTGCGTACGCACCGGGCGGATCTCGACCTCCGGGTCGACCAGGCCGGTGGGACGCACGACCAGCTCGACGACGTTGCCCTCCGACTTCTTCATCTCGTAATCGCCCGGCGTGGCCGAGACGAAGATGGTGCGCGGCGCGCGCCGTTCCCACTCCTCGAACTTCAGCGGACGATTGTCGAGCGCCGACGGCAGCCGGAAGCCGAACTCGACGAGCGTTTCCTTGCGCGAGCGGTCGCCGCGGTACATGCCGCCGAGCTGCGGCACCGTCACGTGCGATTCGTCGACGACGAGCAGCGCGTCGGGCGGCAGGTAGTCGAACAGGCACGGCGGCGGCTGCCCGGGCGCGTGCCCGGTGAGGTGGCGCGAGTAGTTCTCGATGCCCTGGCAGAAGCCGATCTCCGCGAGCATCTCGAGGTCGAACGTCGTGCGCTGCTTCAGGCGCTGCGCTTCCAGCAGCTTGTTCTGCGCGTAGAGTTGCTCGAGCCGCTCGGCGAGCTCCGCCTTGATCGTCTCGAGCGCCTCGAGCACCGTGCGACGCGTGCTCGCATAGTGCGTCTTCGGGTAGATCGTGTAGCGCGGCAGCTTGCGCAGCACTTCGCCCGTGAGCGGGTCGAACACCGAGATCCCCTCGATGTCGCCGTCGAACAGCTCGACGCGGATCGCGTCGCTCTCGGACTCGGCCGGGAACACGTCGACGACTTCGCCGCGCACGCGATAGGTGCCGCGGCGCAGGTCGTGGTCGCCCCGCGTGTACTGCAGCTCGGTGAGGCGCCGGATCAGCTCGCGCTGCTCGAGGTGGTCGCCACGCACGAGGTGCAGCACCATCCGGAAGTACTCGTTCGGGTCGCCGAGGCCGTAGATCGCGGACACCGTCGCGACGATCAATGCGTCCTTGCGTTCGAGCAGCGCCTTCGTCGCCGACAGGCGCATCTGCTCGATGTGCTCGTTGATCGACGAATCCTTCTCGATGTACGTGTCGCTCGAGGGCACATAGGCCTCGGGCTGGTAGTAGTCGTAATAGGAAACGAAATACTCGACGGCGTTGTTCGGGAAGAATTCCTTGAACTCGCCGTACAGCTGCGCCGCGAGCGTCTTGTTCGGGGCGAGCACGAGCGTCGGGCGCTGCACGGCCTGCACGACGTTCGCGATCGTGAACGTCTTGCCCGAGCCGGTGACGCCGAGCAGGGTCTGGTGGGCGAGCCCCGACTCGAAACCGTCGATGAGGCGCGCGATCGCGGCGGGCTGGTCGCCCGTCGGCTGGAACGGCGCGACCAGCTCGAAGCGGTCCGCCGCGCGTGGCGTTTCGGTCATCCGCCCATCATATGGGCGTTTTCCTACAGGACAACGCGGCGATCGCCCATCGCGGCCGCGTGGGCCGACGCGCGACGCTGGCATCCGGCCTCGTTCACGGATCGCCAACATGCGCACCTATCGCCCACACGGATTCTCACTCGTCGAAGCCAGCGTCGTGCTCGCCGTCATCTCCATCACGCTGGCGATCGGCGTGCCGTCGTTCGGCGGCATGTTCGCGCGCTCGCGCGTGCAGGCCGCGGGCAGCGAGTTGCTCGTTTCGCTCGCGCAGGCGCGCATGGGCGCGGTGACCGACCAGGCTTCGTGGTCGCTCTGCCCCAGCAACGACGGTCGCGCTTGCCGCGGCGACGCCGACTGGAGCGGCGGCTGGATCGTCTTCCGCGATCCCGGCGAGCTCGGCGTGCCGGCGCCCGGCGACATCCAGCAGCACGTCGAGCACGACAACGGACCGCGCATCACGGGTAGCGCCGGCCGTCGCCTGCTGAGCTTCCGCGCCGACGGCTCGTCCGCGGGCAGCAACGTGACGCTGCTGCTGTGCGACCGCGATGCGGGCGTCGGCCGGAAAGTGATCGTGAGCAACGCGGGCCGCGCCCGCGTCGCCCCGCTCGCGGACGGCGATCCGGCATGCGCCCGGTGAACGCGCCCCACCGGATGCGGCCGGTGGCGCCCGCGTGCGTACGAAGCGCGCGCCGGCTGGCCGGGCGCCGGTCCGACGCGGCGCTTGACGCCATGGGGCCGCTCGGTCATGATCCGCGGCCGCGCAATTCCCGAGTAGCTCAGTCGGTAGAGCAGGTGACTGTTAATCACCGGGTCGGCGGTTCGAGTCCGTCCTCGGGAGCCATCTCCAGAAAGAAAAAAGCCCGCCTTCACGGCGGGCTTTTTTCTTTGCGACGCCTGCGGCGCCGCTGCGTGCCGATTACCAGCAACGATCTTCGGCCGCCGTCTTCACGCCCAGGTGGTTGATGGTCATGTCGCCGCAACGATCGGTGGACTGCGTCGTGCCGCGCGGCGTCGCCGTGATGGTGTAGCCCTGCGTGCCGTTGGTCAGCTCGATGCTGACCTCGTAGTACGCGTTGTCGTCCGCGTCCGTCGCCGTGCTCGAGGTGATGTTCAGGCCGCTCGTCGACGGATCGGTGGTGCGCGCACCCATCGACCCGGAGTAACGATTGAACGTCGAGTAGAACTTCTCCTCCTCGGAGGCGACGCGCATGACGAGGTTCTTCGCCTCGGTGCGATTCGCGCGCAGCACGTATTCCTCGTACGACGGATACGCGATCGTGACGAGGATCGCGATGATCGCCACGACGATCATCAGCTCCAGCAACGAGAAGCCTTCGGCTTTCAGGTTCATGTCCATATTCCTCGCTGTCGGCATCACTCGTTGGGGATCTCGCGCCAGGAGCGACGGCGCCACACGGTGACCGGCGGCTTGATGTCGCAGTAGTCCACGAGGCAGCCGCTGCCGCCGCCCTGGGCGATGAGCAACGCCGGCGAGCCTTCCGCCACGGCCTCGCTGACCGCGGTGCCGATCACCGTCGCGTCGTCGAGCCGGTCGACGGCACCGTCGTTGTTCGTGTCCACGATCGCGCCCATCGACGGCATGCCGCCGGTGGTGGCGTCGATCAGGTAGATGTTGCCGCGCAGGCTGGGCGCGCACGGATCGTTGCCGTTCGGGATGATGGTCGAGAAGATCGACACACCCTGCGCGAACAGCGCGCCAGCCGAGGTCACGTCGCGCTCGCCCGCGTCGAGCAGGTTGATGAACCAGCCCTTCTTGTTCGCCGGGATGGCGTTGCTCGTGATGCGGAAGCGGTTCGACGCGTCCTTGGTCAGCGTCTGCTGCTGCAGGTCGGCCAGCGTGAGCGTCACGCCCGGATAGCCGAGCCGCAGTCCGTACAGGCGCTGCTGCGGGATCGAGTTGCCGCGATCGACCGGCTCGAGGTACTTGCCCGTGCCGAACACGGCGATGAGGTCGGCCGTCGTCGGGTCCGGGAACAGGCGCGGCGCCGAGGTGATCGGCTGGTCGCCGTCCACGGCGGGCTGGAACACCTTGGCGACGGTCCACGACGAGGGCGTCGTGCTGGTCAGGTCGAACTTCCAGAGCTGGCCATTGAGGTCGCCCGCGACGGCGTACTCGTCCACGAAGTCGCCCTGCAGGTCGCCCATCGTCGGCGAGGTCAGGCCCTTCGAGCCGGTCAGGTTGAACTGGCGGAGCACGGCGCCCGTCTGGATGTCGAGGATGAACAGCGTGGACAGGCCGGTGCCGACCGCGCCATCGCCCGTCTCGTCGCTGTTGTAGCTCGCCGGCAGCACCACCACCCACTTGCCGTTCGCGAGGCGCGAGATGTTCGGCTTGCCGTAGGTGTAGCCGAGCTGCTTCGGATCCGAGCCCGCACCGACCGCGACGTCATCGCTGAATTCCCACAGGACGGTGGAGCTGGCAAGCGATTCCGTGACGCCCGGGTTCGTGACGTCGAGCGCGAAGATGCCCTGGCCGCCACGGCGCAGCGCGCCGACCACGACCGTGTGCCAACGCCCACCGTAGAACACGTCGCGCGCCGTCGGCGTGTTGTCCACGTACGGCGTGAACTGGTAGTCCGGGTTCGTGAGCTGCGAGAGGTTGCCCGCGACTTCGTACGGCACGTAGGCCCACAGCTCGTCGCCCGAGCCGGCGTCGATGATCGGGTTGCCGTCGGAATCGAACGTGGTGACGCCCGTGCCGGCGTCGAACGCGTGCAGCATGCCGTCGTTGGCACCGACGTACACGACGCGCTGGCGATTCTTGTAGGTGGCGCGGAACGCGCTGTACAGCTGCGCGCCGGAGCCGAGCTCGGGCGAGCCCTCGGGCCAGCGGTCGGTGTACGCTGCCGCCGGTCCCGCGATCACCACTGCGCCCGAGTTGACGATCGCACCGAGCTTCTTCGTGCGCACGCGGAACGGGCCGGCCGGGCGCTCGCGCGACTGGTCGCCGCGCAGCCATGCCAGGCGATCCTGGCCGAGCCCGTCGTTGTCGACGGCGACCGTCGCCGGGTTATCCTGGAGCTTCGTCTGGTACGCCGTCGGCAGGCTGGCCCAGCGGAACGGGATGCCGCCGCCCGTGGGACCGCTCGACGTCAGGATCTGGCGCTCCGCCGTGCGCGCATTCAGCGCGGCGCCCGCGTCCCAGATCGGCGGCTCGATGCGGCGACCGCCTTCGTCGACCTTGTAGCCGACCACCTGGCCGGACCAGTCGCTCGAGTCGAATGCGGTGCGGAACGCGAGCGTGCTCGCCTGGATGATGCCGGACGTGACCGTCGCGGCCGAGGCCGTGCCCTGGCGGATCAATACGCTCTGCAGCACGTTGTTCAGCGAGTCGACGAGCTCGTCCGGGTCGGCCGCGCTGAAGTACTCACCACGGCTGTTGATCGAAGCGTGCCACGCGTCGTCGACCGCCGACGGGCTGTTGTTCGTCGGCGCCGGCCACTGCAGGGTGTTCGCCTCCAGCGCCGGCAGGTCGCCGGGGAAGTTGCGCGTGCCCGCGACGCCGAGGCCGACGATGTACTGCACGACGTGCTGCCAGGTCGCCGGGTCGTTGTCGGGGTCGAAGAACTGGACCGACGCCGTCGCGTTCGGCTCCTGGATGAACTTCGGCACGTTGTTGGCGAGGTCCGTGCGCAGGTCGGTCGCCCAGTAGTTGAACGTGATGTCGGCCAGCGTCGGGTTGTCGGACGTGGTCGGCTCGTTGCCGTACGGCGCCTGCTTGGTATAGGCGGTGCCGTCCGGCAGCGTACGGTTGGTCTGGTCGTTGATGCCCGAGTACCCCGGCGCGCTCTCGTTCCAGAAACCGTCGGTCAGCGTGATGCTGAAGTTCTGGCGGCAGGTCAGTTCGCGCGCGACCGGCGCGGGCTCGTAGTACGGGTTGAACGAGTTCGTGATCGTCGAGCTGCCGTACTTGAACGCCTCGCCCACGCGGAGCGCGCTGGCGCGCAGCGGCGTGCTGCCGCTCGCGTCCTCGCGGTACAGCCACTGGAAGAAATTCGTGCGCGGCTTCACCGTGGCGCTCACGTCGACGAACTTTTCCCACTTCGTCGTGCCGTTCGCGAATCGGTACGTGCTCGTGTTGAGGTTCTGGAACGCGACGCGCAGGTTGTTGCCCTGCACGCCGAACACGCGCGTCATCGCCGTGCGGCCGAGCAGCGTGCGCGTGCGGTAGAAGGAATACCAGTTCGCGAAGTTCTGCTGGACCGCCGCGCTCTCGGCCGTCACGTCGACCGCCACGTAGTTTGCGGCGTTGTTGACCTGCGCCGCGTCCCTCGGGTCGGTGCCGGTGAATCGGTAGTAGAACGCCTTGGACGTGCCGCCCGTGCCGGTACCCGTCGCGAACGGCAGCCAGGCCGTGGTGTTGTCGCCATAGGTGCCGTTGCAGTTCAGCACGGCGCCCGCGCCGACGTACTTCGGGCCGCCGACCGCATGGGCCGGCGTGCCGGTGGTTTCGGTGCGGTTGGTGATGCGCGTGCCGTCGTCGTTCGAGCGCGCATTCTTCGTCCGCGTCGGGAAGTACTTCGTCGACAGGTTGTGCAGCGGCGAGCCCGCGCCGCCCGTCACGATCGCCGTGTTGTATTCGAAGCCGTCGGCCGGCGCGGCCGTGAAGCTGGGCTGCGGGAACGGCGTGCCGTCCTTCTGCAGCGGCGGCGAATAGGTGATGGCCGGGTTGAAGTAGATGCGGTTGTAGACGTGCGAGTAGTAGCGCGGGTGGCGGTAGCCGAGCTGCGTTGCATTGTTCGCGCAGTCGTCGACGTTGTCCGGCATGAACGCCGAGGTCATCGAGCCGGAGTCGTCGAACGTCACCGCGATGTTCGGGTCGACGGACGAGTTCAGGAACAGCGGCGGCTTCTGCAGGTTCAGCGGCGTGACGACGGCCGCGCGGGCGGATTCGACACCGGCGCCGAGGGTCAGGGCCGCGGCGAGTGCGGCGAGGCCGAGCTGGTTGATGATGTGCTTGCTCATGGGATCCTCACTTCACCGGTGCCGTATAGGTGGTTTCGACCGCGCGCGTGACGGCTTCGTTGCCACCCGTCGACCGCGCGGTAATCCGGAACAGCTCCATTCGACCGTTGCCGCCGGACGAGGCTGCCGCCCCTTCGTAGTTGGCCGTGCCGGTCTGCCCGCCTTCGGCCTGCTTGCCCGTGCCCGCCTGCCGGAACTCGCCGAGGTCGGCGATGATGAAAGAAGGCTGCCGCGCGAGCGCCGCAGTGGGGCGCGCCGACGTGTCGGAAAAGTCGTAGCGACCGGTCGGGTAGGTCTGCGCGCTCGTCGTCGTGTAGCCGCGATAGTTGCGGTACGCCTCGACGAGAGCCTGGTCGGCCATCCAGATGCCCTGCGTCCCGTTGACGTCGCCTCGCTGGGCCGTCCCGTTGGCTCGCAGGAAGTTGCTGGAGATGCGCCCTTCGGCGAGGCGGATCGCCGTGTCCGCGCCGTTGCGGGCCAGCGTCGCGTTGCGCAAGCCGCCGGCCATGCGCTCCTGCGTGATGCTCTGGCGCATCGCGATCGTCGCGAGCAGCGTGATCAGCACGAGGAACATCAAGCCGACGATGAGCGCCGCGCCGCGCTGTTCGCGGATGCGCGCCGGGACGGATCGGCGGAACCGGGGATTGAGCATTGCCATGGTGGACCTCACCGTGCCGGGGCGACCGGCATCAGAAGTTGTAGCCACGGATGTTGACCTGCGTGCTGAACTCGCGACGCAGCATCCGATAGGGGGGCAACCCGCTGCGCATCGTGCCGAGCGCCGACGGGACCTCGAACGTGCCGGCGGCCGTGTTCGCGGCACCGGAGTTCGTGTACGAGTAGCGGAACGCGTCGTCGCCGTTCGGCGATACGTCGTTGACGGTGTTCAGGAGCATCGAGATCTCGATGCTCTTCACCGAGCGCCAGCCGCAGCCGGCTTCCGGCGTGCCGAAATAATTGTTCGCCGGCAGGTACTCGGGCGGCGTCGCCGGGGAATCCGGGCAGTCCGCCGCCATCGCGTCGACCTGCTCCGCGTTGAGGTACTTGGTTCGGCCGAACTGGTCGTCGACGGCATACAGGAAGTCGAGGCGCTCGACGCCCTCGACGAGCTCGGACGCCGTGCCGTTCTCGCTGCGCATCAACACCGCGATCTTGCGGTTCGCGGGGCTGCGCTGCGGGTCGGGGTCGTCCTTGAGCTGCAGGAAGTAGCTCACCTGCATGAGGTCGCGCGTCAGGTTGAACGCGCGCACGTCCGTGTCGTACGCGAGGCGCTGCATCACGTCGTCGTTGAAGTTGCCGGTCGCCGTCAGCGTTCCGCCGTTCGCGCGCATCTTGAGGATCTCGCCGGTCGCGCAGTCGGTGATCAGCACCTGCCCGATGGTCGTATCGGTCACGCCGAGCGCATTGGTGTCGACAGCGATCGACACCGGGACGCCGTCGGGCCCGACGTTCGCGGCTTCGGTCGCGACTCGCACGCCGGCGCCGCGGACGTAGCGGATGGTCATCACGTCCGAACCACGCACGCGGTTCCCCGCGTTCAGGCCCATGGTCGCGCGCCCGCCCGCAAACACGGTCGCGTCGGTGCCGCGGTTCGCCAGGTTCACGGCCGGCCGGCAGGTGCTCGCATCGCAATCGCTGCCGAACAGCGACCAGCGCGGGCTGATCAGGTACGTCGCGTTCGGCGACGACGTGACCGGCGGCGCGGCCGTGACCGACGGACCGAAGGCCAGGCCCGCGGGACGGGCGGCGCCCACGTTGTAGTGCGCGATGAGCGGGCGGCCGCGCTCGAGATAGTACTCGCCCGCCGTGCCGCCGGACGTGCCGAGGCGCCCGCTGCCGGCCGCGAAGTTGCTGCAGTACTGCGACGCGCCGGCGTGCAGGTCGGCCGAGATGCGCTGCAGCGCGTAGCGGCCGTTCTCCTGCATGCGCGCCATGCCGTCCTGTACGCGGTTCGTGATGCCCACGTTGTTCATGAGCGTCAGCAGGCCGAGCGTGACGAGCAGCGCAAGGACGATCGTGATCATCAGCTCGACGAGGCTGAGGCCCGCCATGCGACGAAGGCCGAGCTTGTGCTGGATCATGGCTGCACCACCCACTGGAACTGCTGCGCAACGCCGGCGGCGTCGTTGCCTTCCGTCTTCTCCGTCCATGCCACCGTGATCGTGCACAGGCCGTCGTAGATCGGCACGGTCTGCATCTGGATCGCGGTCGGCATCGGAGTGCCGGCCGTGCGGGTGCACAGAACTGTGCCGCTGCCGCCGGGCAGCATGTTGCCGATCATCCGGCCCCAGGCCCAGGTGTCGCGTTGCGCGAGCTCCGCGGCGCGGCACGGCGTCGCGTTCGTGCACTGGTTCGTCGGCGTGCCGGTCGCGCTGGAGTACGTGCCGTTGTAGTTGCCGGCCCAGATTCCACGCACGTTCGAGCGCATGCGGTCCAGCATCGCCTCGGCGAGGAAGCTCGCCTGCGTGTGCTGGAAGCCGACCTGGTTGCTGCGCACGGCCGACGTCAGGAGCAGCCCCAGCCCGATCAGGCCGATGCTGAAGACGACGACGGCCGTCATCACCTCGATGAGCGTGAAGCCGCGCGCGCGCGCGATCCGGGAGTTGTATTTGCTCATGAGCAGCTCACGTCGACCGGGTTGCCGGCCTCGTCATTGCCGAAATTGTTCGCCGTGTAGTTCCACTTGCGGATCGACGCCCGGCCGATCGCGTTGACGATCACGGCGCGATGGTGGTTGAAGCCTTCCGGCTGGCAGATCGCGAATTCCGCCTTGAGCGTGGCCGGCGCGGTGAGGTCGCCCATCGGGCCGAAGGTGAGGCTCAGGGCGTCGCTGCCTTCGATCAGACGGTAGTCCTCCTCGACCGGGCCGTGCTGGCGCAGGATCTCGTTCGCGCCGGCCACGCTGCCGTTGCCGTCGATGTCGATGCCGACGAACCAGCCGTCTTCCCAGTCGCCGTCCGCGACCACCCGCACGCTGCGCCCGAGGCGCGCGGCTTCGCCGCGGGCGTAGGCGATGTCGGCGATCAGGTCGTTGGCCTGCGCCGACGCGCGGTAGTTCACGAGGAAGTCCTGGACGTTCGGGATCGCGATGCCGAGCAGGATCGCCAGGATCGAGAGGACGACGATGAGCTCGATCAGCGAAAAGCCTGCCGCTTGCCGGCGGCCGGGAGGATGCGACATGACGCGCTCCAGAATTCGACAACGGATGTCGAGTGGCCGCGAGTCTGATGTAGCGGCGGGGTCGCCGCCAGTCGGTGATTCCCCGATGCAACCTTCACGGTAGCAATTTCCGGACGAGCGGAACTCCTTGAAATGCGTCACAAAAAGGCCGGCTCTCGCCGCTGGTGCGGTATCCGGCCCCGCTCGTCAGGAAGTCGCGCTGCGCGCGCGCAGAAGTGCGACGCGCGTCACGCTTTTCGACGCGTCTGTCGGACCGGTGAACCTAGGGAACCTGGGCAACGGCCGTGCGCAGCCGGTAGCACGGGCGGTACGGATTGCCGCCGGGCAGCTTCATGCGGTTGTGCGCGACGAACGACGCGAGCAGGCGGTCGAGCGCCTCCATGATTTCGGGATCGCCGTCGATCTCGAACGGGCCGTTCGCCTCGATCGCGCGCACGCCCTCTTCCTTGACGTTGCCCGCGACGATGCCCGAGAACGCGCGGCGCAGGTTCGCCGCCAGCTCGTGCGGCGGCTGGCCGCGCTGCAGGTTCAGCGCGGCCATGTTCGCGTGCGTCGGCACGAACGGCACCTGGAACGGGTACTGCACGCGCAGGCCCCAATTGAAGTAGAACGCGTCCTGCGAGCGGATGCGGTGCTCGCGCACGTCGTCGACGCCGCGCGCCACCGCGCGCGCGACCTCGATCGGGTTGCCGACGATGATGCGGTAGCGCTTCGCGGCCTCGTCGCCGAGCGCGAGGCGCAGGAACGCGTCGATCTGCTCGAAATACGCGGCCGATTCGCGCGGGCCGGTGAAGACCAGCGGGAACGGTGCCGCGGCGTTCTCCGGGTGCAGCAGGATGCCCAGCAGGTAGAGGATCTCCTCGGCCGTGCCGACGCCGCCCGGGAACACCACGATCGCGTGCGCGACGCGCACGAACGCCTCGAGGCGCTTCTCGATGTCCGGCATGATCACGAGGTTGTTCACGATCGGGTTCGGCGATTCCGCCGCGATGATCCCCGGCTCGGTGATGCCGATGTAGCGGTTGCCCTTGCGGCGCTGCTTCGCGTGGCCGATCGTGGCGCCCTTCATCGGGCCCTTCATCGCGCCGGGGCCGCAGCCCGTGCAGATGTCGAGGCCGCGCAGCCCGAGCTCGTATCCGACCACCTTCGTGTAGTCGTACTCGGCGCGCTGGATGGAGTGGCCACCCCAGCACACGACGAGGCTGGGATCGACGCGCGGGCGCAGGATGCGCGCGTTGCGCAGGATCTCGAACACGGCATTGGTGATGCCGTTCGAGTCGGACAGGTCGAAGCGGCCCTCCTGGATCTGCGTCGCGACGTAGATGATGTCGCGCACGACCGCGAACAGCTGCTCGTTGATGCCGACGATCATCTTGGAGTCGACGAACGCCTGCGCCGGCGCCTTCACGAGCTCGAGCTTGACGCCGCGGTCCTGCTGCATCACGCGGATGTCGAAGTCGGGATAGCGCTCGAGGATCGCGCGCGGATCGTCGTTGCTCATGCCGCCGGTGAGCACGGCGAGCGCGCAGCGGCGCAGCAGCGCGTGCAGGCCGCCCTGCGTCGCGTCGCGCAGCCGGGAGACTTCCTGCCGCGACAGCACGTCCAGGCCTGCGGCCGGCGCGATGCGCGCGTTGTGGGTGGGATTGATGACGACGTTCATTCTTCTTCCTGGGATGGAGCGGCGGCGCCCTCGGCGCCTCGGTGGGCCATGCGCCCCACTTCTATCCGCGGACGGGCATCTCGTCGGCGGGAATGCCGCCGGAGAGCACGCGCGCGTCGAAGCCGCGTTCTGACAAGAGGTAGGCCGCAGACGCGCTGCGCCGACCCGAATCGCAATACACGATGTAGCAGCGCGAGCTGTCGAGCTCGGCGGCCGCGTCGCGAAGCCGCGCGAGCGGCAGGTTCACGCTGTCCGGAAGCCGCCCGCGGCGGTATTCCTCGGGCAGGCGCACGTCGACCAGCACGGCGTCGCTCGGCACGTCCTCCGGCTGCACTTCGCGCAGCATCGGCGCGCGCAGCAGGCGCTCGAAGTCGGCCGCGGAAAGGCGCATCGCCGAGACGGCGTCCAGCGCGCGCACCGTCGCGTTGCGCGGTGCGCCCGACACGAGCGCTTCCTCGCCGAACACCTTGCCGACGCCGAGCTTCACGATGACGCGCGTCGGCTTCACCGACTCGTCCATCACCACGACGTTGCCGGCGCGTATGACGTAGTAATAGTCCCCGGCCTCGCCCTGCCTGATGATCGCTTCACCGGGCTTGTATTCGGCCGGCTGCATGGCGCCGAAGATCTGCGCGATGTTGCCGGGCGGGATGCGGAAGAACGCGGGGCTCTGCAGCAGCGCCGTCATCCAGTCGCCGGCATCGTCTTCCTCCAGCTCCTGCACCTCGACGTTGCCGCCGCCGGTCTGCGACCAGGTGAGCAGGAAGTCGAGGCGGTCGCGATCGACGTACAACACGTCCGCCGTCTTGAGGCACGTCGCCGTCGCGACGCGCTTCGCGCCCTGCGCGATCGCATGCTCCGCCGCGGGCGTGCCCGCCTTCACCACCGTCGTGGACTTGCCGTCGAACAGCTCGACTTCGCCGCTGACCAGGAACACGGTCGTCTCGGCGGTCTCGCCGCGCGTGAACAGCACCTGGCCCTTCTGGTAGGTGCCGTCGCGCGACGCGCGCGCGAGCTCGGCGCGGTCGGCCGGATTCAGCGAGGCGAGCGGGATGAACTGGCGAAAGAGTGTGGGATTGACCATTGCCCGCGCCAACGGCGCGATATCACGGGGAAAGGGGTCGATAAATGCCAAATCGCGGTGGCTGGGTCAAGAAAAAATCCCGGCGACGAAGCAGGGGGAGGGGGAGGGGGCGGGCGCGAGCTCGAGCAATCCGGGAATCTGCGGTCGGGCGGGGTACTCGCCCTCCCCCTCCGCGCCCCCTGCTCCCGCTGTTCGAATTTCCCGAAAGCAAACGGCCCGCTTGCGCGGGCCGTTGCTCGAATCGGACTTCGCTTCGCTCAGAACTCGAAGCGGAAGCCCACCTGCACGGACCAGCGCGACTCGCCCGCCACGTCCTTGCGGATCAGCGTGGGGTTCGTGACGGCACCGGTGGACTCGTTCACGTAGTTCGAGACGTCGTACACGTACTGGCCGTCCTGGACGCCGGCCATGCGCGCGACACCGATCGTGTACGGGAACACGGCCTCGTCGATGTTGCCCCAGTCCTCGTTCAGCAGGTTGCCGAAGTTCAGGATGTCGAGGAACAGCTCGGCGTGCGTGTCGGCGAAGAACGGGATCTGCTGCGACAGGCGCACGTCGAACTGATGCACCCACGGCGCGCTCTTCAGGTTGCGCTTGAGCACTTCGCCGCGGTTGTCCGCGAGATCCTCGTTGCTCTCGATGTACGAGAGGAACGCGTCGATGTCGGCCTGCGTCGAGTTCGTCGAGTAGATCGCGTCGACGCCCGGCACCGTGAACAGGTCGTTGAACGTGCGACCGTCGCCGTTCGCGTCACCCGAGAACACGTAGCTGTACGGACGACCGTTGCGCGCTTCGTAGAACACCGCGAACGAGGTCGGGGCGTTGTCGAACCAGTTCCAGGTCTTCGAGAACTGGCCCGTGAAGCGGTTGCGCAACTGGTAGTTCGCCGTGGCGAGGTCGAGGTCGTTCGGGTTGAACACCGCGACGTTCTGCCAGTTGGACAGCGCCACCGACGACGTCGCCGGAGAGATTTCCTCCGAGTTCGAGTAGGTGTAGCCGATCTTCGAGTACCAGCCGTTCTCGAACGGCTTCTCGAGCGTGACGGTGTACTGCTCCGCGTGGCCCTCGTCGGTGTTCTCGAGCAGGATCACGTCCGTGAACGCCGTGTTGCGGTTCACGCGCGTGGTCGGCGTGCGGTTGTTCAGGAAGTTCGCCGGCGTGGTGTTGGCGAAGTAGCTGTTGCGACCATCCGGCAGCACGCCGCTCGGCGCGCCGAGGTTCAGGTTCTTGAACTCCACGCCCTTCTCGGTCGACGTCTTCAGGTACTCGAAGCCGGCAACCAGGCCCCACCACGGCAGTTCCTTGTCGAACGCGAGGTTCATCTTCCAGACGGTCGGCTGCTGGAAGTCGTCGGACAGGAAGTTGACAAGCTGGGCGGCGTTCGTCGTGGTCGGGATCAGCGGATTGTTCGGATCGAACGTCGCACCCGTGCCGTTCTGCGCGCTGTACGCGATCGCGAGGCCGCCCGGGTTCGAGAAGCTGTTCGAGATCCACACGCCCGGGGCCGAGCCCTGGAACAGGCCGAAGCCGCCGCGCAGCTGCGTACGCAGCTCGGTGTCGAACTGGTAGTTGAAGCCGAAGCGCGGCTGGAACGTCGTCTGGCCGTCGATCGTGTTCTGGTTGTCCACGCCGAACGCGGCGAACGCGGCGGCGTTGAACGGCGGCTCATCGGGCACTTCGTTGCGGTCGACGCGGAAGCCGAGCTGCATCGTCAGGTTCGGGGTGACGGCCCAGGTGTCCTGCAGGAAGACGCCCGTCGTGTTCACCTCGAAGTTCGCGGCGACGCTGTTGATGTCGCCGTTACGCGGCTGCTGCAGCGAGTAGTTCGAATACCGCAGGTTGTTGAAGTCGGCGATCGACGCGAACGAGTAGTTGCCGTACAGGTCCTGCAGGAACAGGTTGAAGACGTCGTTGCCTTCGTAGTCGAAGCCGAACTTCAGCGTGTGATCGCCGAGGAACAGGTCGCCGGCGAAGAACGCCGTCCACGTGTCGACGGCCAGCTCGTTCGCATGGCGCGAACGCTCACGGCCGAACAGCACGGACGCGCCCGGGCGCACCGTGACGCTGATCTGCGGGAACAGCGAGAACGGCGTCGGCAGCGAGCGATACTCGGCGTACGAGATGTTCGCTTCCGTCGAGAAGATGTCCGACCAGTTGTCGTAGAACAGCAGCGCGTAGTTCTCGAAGCTGATGTTGTCCTGGTAGTAGTTCGAATCGAGCTGCAGCGTCGTGGTCGACGTGTTGAGGCGCAGCGCCTCGCCTTCCGTCTTGTTGTAGCGGAACGTCGCGCGGTGGTTCTCGTTGATGTTCCAGTCCAGCTTCGCGAACCACTTCTCGTCGGTGTTGTCCGCCGTGCGCGACTGGCCGCCGATGTCCGGCAGGCCATTGGCCGCGGCGATCGCGCGGATCTGGTCGAGCTCGGCCTGCGAGATGTTGATCTGGTTGACGCAGCTCTCACCCGTGATGCAGGTCGAGGCGCCCGGCGCGGAGCGCTCGAACTTCTCGTAGCCCACGAAGAAGAACAGCGTGTCCTCGACGATCGGGCCGCTCACGTACGTGCCGGCGGTCCACTCGTCGTCGAAGCCCTTGAACTCGTTGCCCTGGTCGTCGTCGCCGACCATGTCGTTGTTGCGGTAAACGCCATACACCGAGCCGTGGAAGTCGTTGCCACCCGACTTCGTGACCGCGTTGATGTTCGCGCCGACGAAGTCGGTCTGCGTGACGTCGTAGTTGGACACGCCGATGTTGAATTCCTGGATCCAGTCGATCGAGATCGGCTGGTTCAGGGACGGCAGGCCGGAGTCGTTCAGGCCGAACTGGTCGTTCGTCGGAACGCCGTCCACCTTCACGTTGTTGTAGCGGTTGTTCTGGCCGCCGGCGGAGATGCCGCCGCGCTCCTTGTCGACCTGCACGATGCGCGGGTCGAAGCGGACGTAGTCCTCGAGCGAGCGACGGATCGTCGGGAAGGCCTGGATCTGCTGGTTCGTGACGTTCGTGCCCGCGCCCATGTTCTCGGTCGAGAACGTGGTATCGGAAGACGCCGCCACCACCGTCACGCCTTCGAGCGCAGTCGCTTCACCGCCGCCCACGACGAGGTTCACCGTCGACACTTCGTCGAGCAGCAGGAACACGTCGTTCTGCGTGGAGGGCTCCATGCCCGGCGCCGTCGTCGTCACGGTGTACGGACCGCCGACGCGCAGGCCGCGCGTGCTGTAGCGGCCTTCGGCATCCGTCGTGAGCGTCTGCTTGGTGCCCGACGGCTGGTGGACGATCTCGACGGTCGCACCCGGCACCGACTTGCCGTCGACGCTGGTGACGCGGCCGGCGACCGCGGCGGACGTGCTCTGCGCGAACGCAGGCGTCGCCGAGGCCAGCGCGAGAGCGAGCGCGAGAGCGGCATACACTCCATTACGCTTCAACATGGTCTACCTTCCCCATTCGATGATTGAATCGACGAACCGCCATCGGCTCGTTCGACCAAAGCTTCAGACGCGAGCGTTGCGGATCTCGCGAACTCAAAAAACGGACGTACCACCCCGCCCCTCGCAGGCGCCGAAGCTGACGCCAGGGGCTGCATGGGTTAACGCGAGTTTAACAGCACTTTTGTGACAGGTTGAAGCATGGGGCGGGAGATCCTTTCCTGTCAGTTGCCGGTCCCCGCCCCCTTCAGGTAGCCGGCCACCCCGTCCAGGAACATCTGGACCGAGATGGCGACGAGCAGCATGCCCATCAGGCGCTCGGAGGCGGTGATCACGCGCGGCCCGAGCACGCGGTAGAGCATGGTCGCGGAGAACAGGATCGCCCCGGTCGCGGCCCAGGCGATCACCAGCGCGAGCGACCATTCCAGGGTCCGGGCCGGCTCGTTGTGGCCCAGAAGCAACAGCGCCGCCATGGTGGACGGGCCCGCGATCCCCGGGATCGCCAGCGGCACGATGAACGGCTCGCCGCCGGGGGCGTCGCCGAAGATGCCCTCGGGCACCGGGA
Source organism: uncultured Pseudomonadota bacterium (assembly GCA_937996755.1). GTDB lineage: Bacteria > Pseudomonadota > Gammaproteobacteria > Xanthomonadales > Ahniellaceae > CALKUS01. The sequence goes on from CALKUS010000160.1 coordinate 18,232, forward strand.
AGATCATCCGGATGCCGATCAGGAACAGGATGATGCCGCCGGCGATGCTGACCGACTCCTGGCGCAGGTGCAGCAGCTCCAGCACGCGGTCGCCGGCCAGCAGGAACGCGAACAGCGCCCCGAGCGCGATCAGCAGCTCGCGCGCCAGCACCAGGCGACGGCGCGCGGGCGGCAGGTCCTTCAGCAGCGACAGGAACACCGGCACGTTCCCGATCGGGTCCATGATCAGGAACAGCAGCAGCGCGGCGGACGCGGTATTCACGGCGCGCCCCTACGCCGGCGTGCGCAGGTCGAGCACGGTGCCGCGCGCCGCACGACCCGCCGGGCCGAGCAGGTAGGCGAACGCGGGCGCGAGCGACGCCGGCTCCGGCAGCGTGCCGGGATCCTCGGCGAAATAGGCGCGCGCGCGCAGCGCGGTGCGCAACGGCGGAGGCAGCAGTCCATGCACGCGCAAGGCGGAATTCTCGGTCTCGCTGGCCAGCATGGCCGCGAGCGCCGCGAGCGCCTGCTTCGCGACGCCGTAGCCGCCCCAGTACGCGCGGCCGACGCGTGTTTCGTCCTCGAGCAGGAACACGACGGACGGATCCGGCGCGCGCAGCAGCAGCGGCAGGCAGGCCTGCACGAGCAGCCACGGCGCCGTGAGGTTCGCGTGCACGGCGCGCAGGAAGTCGAGCGGCTCGCCCTGCGCGAGCGGCACGAGGCCGATGAAGCGCGCTGCCGCGAGCACGACGCCGTCGAGGCGGCCGCATTCCGCGTCGATGCGCTCGGCCAGCGTCGCGTAGTCGTCGGGCGTGGCGCCCTCGATGTCCAGCGGATAGATCGCGGGATCGGGTGCGCCCAGCGCGACGAGCTCGTCGTACAGCTTCTCGAGCGGCTTCACGCGGCGGCCGAGCAGCACCACCGTCGCGCCCGCGGCGGCGGCGGCGCGCGCCGCTGCGCCGCCGACGCCGCCGGCCGCGCCCGCGACGAGCACGACGCGGCCGCGCAACGATCCTTCCGGCGCGCTCCAGCCGGCCGGCATGGCCACGTGCTGCACGACGGTCAGCCGCGCTGTGCGTCGGCGACCATGTTGCGCAGCTCGCCCTTCTCGTGCAGCTCGAGCGTGATGTCGCAACCGCCGATCAACTCGCCGTTGATGAACAGCTGCGGGAAAGTGGGCCAGTTGGAGAAGCGCGGGAGGTTGGCGCGCACTTCCGGATCCTCGAGCACGTTCACGTGCTCGTACGACGCGCCGACGGCGGCGAGCGCCTGCACGACGCGGCTCGAGAAGCCGCACATCGGGAACTGCGGCGTGCCCTTCATGAACAGCACGATCGGGCGCGAGGCGATCGTGTCGCGGATTCGGTCCATCACTTCCATGGGAATGTCTCGGAAAAGGTGCGCCACGAACGCGGCGGCACGGGGATGCATAGTGTAACGCGCCGCCGCTGGCGGGCACCGCCATCCGCTAGACTGGCGCGCCCCGTCCAACCGCGGAGAAATCGCCATGGCCATCGAGCTTCCTGCCCTGCCCTACGCGAAGGACGCGCTCGCGCCGCACATGTCGGCCGAGACGCTCGACTTCCACTACGGCAAGCACCACCAGACCTACGTCACCAACACGAACAACCTGATCAAGGGCACGGAGATGGAATCCATGTCGCTCGAGCAGATCGTGAAGAAGGCGCAGGGCGGCCTGTTCAACAACGCCGCGCAGGTGTGGAACCACAACTTCTTCTGGAATTCGCTCTCGCCCAAGGGCGGCGGCGAACCCACCGGCAAGCTGGCCGATGCGATCAAGAAGGCGTTCGGCTCGTTCGCGCAGTTCAAGGAAGAATTCACGAAGACCGCAGTGGGCACGTTCGGCTCCGGCTGGGCCTGGCTCGTCGCGCGCCCGGACGGCTCGCTCGGACTCGTCAGCACCAGCAACGCCGCGACGCCGCTCACCGGCAGCGACCGTGCGCTGCTCACCTGCGACGTCTGGGAGCACGCGTACTACATCGACTATCGCAACGCGCGGCCGAAGTACCTCGAGGGGTACTGGAACATCGTCAATTGGGATTTTGCGGCGACGAACCTGGGTTGAGGTTCGCGACAACCTTTCCACTCCCTCCCCTGCGCATGCAGGGGAGTCGAATGCGCGACGCTTGCGCGATGCCGGTGGCGTCGCGCCCGCGCATTCGGGCGAGGCAGGGACGCCGAGCGGACGTGCCGCGGGGATGCTGACAGTGCACGCATCGGAGGGCGACGCAGGGCGTTCCTTCGACAGGACCATCTGCGACGCACCGAGTTTCCCCCGAATCACTCGCCGATCGCCCACAGGGTGGGCTCCTACCGAATCATCCCTGGAACGATGGCGCCGCAAGTGCTCCGTCGCGTTTTCGGCGACGACCGCACCCCGCCCCGCTCGGCACCTCGAGGTTGCGAAGACGTGGCGTCGCTGCGAAGTGAGGTGGTACAGCCGCTCCGTCGAAACGTGCAGGGGCGAAGCAGTCAACGGAGCGCGTCGATGACGGGCGCCACCATGGATTCGCGGCCGAGGTCGCGACCCAATGCTTCGAGCGCGATGGCAAGCGATGCGGCATGCGGCCGCACGATCGTCGCGTGCCCCACCTTGCGTCCGGCGCGCGCGCCCTTGCCGTAGTCGTGCCAGTGCGCATCGGCCGTGCGCAGCACGGGTAACGCGTCCGGCATCTCGCCGACCCAGTTCAGCATGCACGCGACGCCGCGCGTGGCGCAGTCGCCCAACGGCAGGCCGAGCACGGCACGCACGTGGTTCTCGAACTGGCTCGTGACGGCGCCTTCGATCGTCCAGTGGCCGGAGTTGTGCACGCGCGGCGCCATCTCGTTCGCGAGCAGCTCGCCGTCGCGCTCGAACAGCTCGAGCGCGAACACGCCGACGTAGTCGAGCCGTTCCGCGATCGCGCGCGCATGTGCGTACGCGGACTCCGCGAGCGCGGCATCGGCGACGGCGGGCGCGAGCGAGCACGAGAGGATGCCATCCACGTGCCAGTTGCGCGTCAACGCATAAGCACGGAACTCGCGCTCGCGGCTGCGTACGGCGACGACGGACAGCTCGCGCTCGAACGGCACGAACGCTTCGAGGATCAGCGGCGCACCACCGAGCGCGGCCCAGGCCGCTTCGCGATCCGCGGCGGAGCGCAGGCGGAACTGTCCCTTGCCGTCGTAGCCGAGACGCCGCGTCTTCAGGATCGCGGGAAACCCGATCGCGGCGCACGCCGCATCCAGCTCGGCACGCGAATCGACCGCGCGGAACTCCGGCGTGCCGATGCCGAGCGCGCGGAACAGCGTCTTTTCCTCGAGCCGGTCCTGCGCGACGGCGAGCGCGCGCGGGTTCGGGAACACCGGCACGCGCTCGGCGAGCCATGCGGCCGTGCGCGACGGCACGTTCTCGAAGTCGAACGTCACGACGTCCACTTCGCGCGCGAAGCGCTCGAGCGCGTCGAAGTCGGTGTAGTCCGCGAGCAGCAACGGCGCCACCTGGCTCGCACAGGCATCGGCGCTCTGGTCGACGACGCGGAAGCGTGCGCCGATCGGCGCGCCCGCCAGCGCGAGCATGCGCGCGAGCTGGCCGCCGCCGAGGACGCCGACGGTTTGCGCGGCGCTCATTCCGCGCGCGGGTCGAGGCGCGCGAGCACCTGTTCGGTCTGCGAGCGGCGAAACGCCGCGAGCGCCTTCGCCACGTCGGCGTCGCCGAGCGCGAGGATCGAAGCGGCGAACAGCGCGGCGTTGATCGCGCCGGAATGCCCGATCGCGAGCGTGCCCACGGGGATACCGCCGGGCATCTGCGCGATCGACAGCAGCGAATCCATGCCGTTCAGCGCCTTCGACTGCACCGGCACGCCGAGCACCGGCAGCAAGGTCTTCGCCGCGAGCATGCCCGGCAGGTGCGCCGCGCCGCCCGCGCCTGCGATGAGCACCTTCAGGCCGAGCCCGCTCGCCTGCTCCGCGTAGGCGTACAGCAGGTCGGGCGTGCGATGCGCTGAAACCACGCGCACGTCGTGCGCGACGCCGAGGCTCGCGAGCGTGTCCGACGCGAGCTTCATCGTCTCCCAGTCCGAGCGCGATCCCATGACCACGCCGACGCGGGCGTTCGCGGGCGAAAGCTCGATTCGCATGGTGGCGTGCCGGGGGCCGGGGAAAGCCGCTATCTTACCGCCACCCGTTACCCGACGAGCCCGGAAATGCCGATCGACCAGCGCCTGCTCGACATCCTCTGCTGCCCGGTGAGCAAGGTGCCGGTGGTGCCGCTGTCGCGGACGCAGCTCGCGGAGCTCAACCGGCGGATCGCCGCCGGCAACGTGCAGACCGTCGCGGGCGTGAGCGTTTCCGCCCCCGTCGCGGAAGGTCTCGTCACGACCGACGGCAAGGTGATCTACCGCGTCGAGGACGGCGTGCCCGTGATGCTGCCCGACGAGGGCATCGGCACGACCCAGTTGCACGACTTCCCGGTCGCATGAGCGCACGGCGGCGGATCGAGCCGCCCGACGCACGGGTCGTCGCGGACGACGTCGCGCGCGCGCTCGCCGAGGACGTCCGCGGCGGGGACCTCACCGCGATGCTGCTGCCGGGCGACAAGCGCGGACGAGCGCACGTCGTCGCGAAGGAGCCCTGCGTGCTGGCCGGCATCGCATGGTTCGACGCCTGCTTCGCGTGGTTCGAGCGGCCACCCGTCGTGCAGTGGCAGTACGGCGACGGCGACTCCGTTCCGGCCGGCGCGATCGTCTGCCGCATCGAAGGGCCGGCGCGCGCGATCGTCACGGGCGAGCGCAGCGCGCTGAATTTCCTGCAGACGCTTTCCGCGACCGCGACGCAGACCGCCGCCTACGTCGCCGCCGTGGCGGGCACGCGCACGCGCGTGCTCGACACGCGCAAGACGCTGCCCGGCCTGCGCGTGGCGCAGAAGTACGCGGTGCGCTGCGGTGGCGGCCACAACCACCGCATGGGGCTGTGGGACGCGGTGCTCATCAAGGAAAACCACATCGCGGCCGCCGGCTCGATCGCGCAGGCGATCGCGAGCGGCCGCGCGCTTGCACCGGGCGTCCTGCTGGAGATCGAGGTGGAGTCGCTGGACGAGCTGCGCGAAGCGCTCGCCGCGAAGCCGGACCGCATCCTGATCGACGACTTCACGCCGGCGCAGATGCGCGAGGCCGTCGCGATCGCGGCGGGACGCGTCGCGCTGGAGGTGTCGGGCGGCGCGTCGCTCGAAACGATCGGCGATATCGCGAAGACCGGCGTGGACTATGTGTCGATCGGCGCGCTCACGAAGCACGTCAGGGCGATCGACTTTTCCTTGCGAATGGACGCCTGACGCTCCCCTCGAACGAGAGGCGCCTCGTCGTCTGAGTCCGAGTCTGAGTGCGAGTACACCGACCTGCCGTACAAGACGACAGCTCGAGGGCGCGCTCCTTCGAGCGCACTCAGACCCAGACCCAGACTACGGAATGCGACTTCGCCCGGTCGAGCGGAGCGCCGCGCCTACTTCAGCATCCCGGAATAAAACAGCGCGCCGACCGCGCCGCCGGCGACCACGATCGCGATCACCAGCCACACCCACATCGACGAGCCTTTCTTCGGCGGCTCGGCGGGCGCGGGCGCCGCGGGCTTCGTGGTCTTCGCCGCGGCCGCGGCCTGCGCTTCCAGGCCGGGTGCGACGAGCAGGAAGCGCACGGTGTCGAGACGCAGTTCCTCGCCGGGCTTCATCGTGCCGCGATGGACGCGCTTGCCGTTCACGAACGTGCCGTTCGCAGACCCGAGGTCCTCGACCTCGATGCCGTCCGGCATCACCTTCAGGCGTGCGTGATGGCGCGAGATTTCTTCGCCCGGGATCGAGATCGTGCAGTCACTGTGGCGACCGACGGTCATCGTGCCGTACAGCGGATAGGTCTTGCCGAACGTGCTGCCCGAGACGCCGCGCAGCACGAAGCGCGGCAGCGCCTGGCGGATGCGCGTGCGCCCGTCGTCCTCGCCGCCGTTGTCGGCCGGCTTCGGCTTCGCGCCGGCGGCTGGCGCGCCGGCCGGTTTGTCGACCGCGACGACGCGTGCGCCCACCTTCGCGAACAGCACGAGGTCGCCGGCCTTCACCGGCGCGTCGCCCGCGACCTGCTTGCCGTTCACGAGCACGACGTTCTGCGCGCTCACGACGCGCACCCTGGCCTCGCCGCCCGCGAGCTCGATCTCGCAGTGCTGGCCGGCGATGCCCGGCGCGATGAGCGTGACGTCGGAGCCGGCGGCGCTGCCGACGCGCGTGACGCCATCCTTCAGGTCGACCGGCGCATGCTCGCCGTTCGGGAAGAGCAGTCTCATCAGGAAATCCTTCTATGCCCGTTCAGTCGACGTCGCGTACCACGCGGAAGCCGACGGTGTTCGACGCCACGTCCGCATTGAACACCTCGCTCTGCAGCACGCCGCCCTTGTCCTTGGGCTGGCTGAACCATGAGCTACCCATGGCCGTGTGCTTGCTGCAGTTGGAGGCGCAATCCCCCACCCATTCACGGGCATTACCGGCAATATCATAGACGCCGGCCGGAGCCGCATCAAAGCGCCGCACCGGAGCCGTACCGGCGAAGCCATCGTCACAGTCGTAGGCGTCGCGTTCCTTGTACGCCGTCGCATAACTGCGGTCCGCGACGTTCGACTTGCACGTCGCAGGGTCGGCAGCGCCACGCGCGAGCGCGGTCCACTCCGCCTGGGTCGGCAGGCGATAGCTCTTGCCGGTCGCCTGGGAGAGCCACTTCGCGTAGCGATCGGCGTCGTCCCAGCTCACGCAGACGACGGGATGGTCGGCGCCCTGCTGGATGTCCGCGCTCTCGTAGCCCTTCGCGCGACGGAAGATGGATTCGCGGTCGCGGCAGCCGGGACGCGCGCCGAGCGAGCCCGCGGCGACGAAGCGACGGAAATCGGACAGCGTCGTTTCCGTGCGCGCCGCGGCGATCCTTCTCCCGCCGGACGACACGACGACCATCTCCGGACCCTGCCCGCCCGCCTTCAGCGCGTCGCGGAACGTAAAGCCCGGCTCGCCGATGCGCTGCGCCGATGCGAGGCCCTTCTTCGCGTCGGCCGACTGCGGATCGAACACGAGCGCCTTCTGGAACGCGGCGACGGCGGTCTGCTTGTCCCAGCGCGCATAGGCGTCGCGTGCGAGCTTCAGCTGCGCGTCGCGCAACTGGCCGCGGCGCTGCTTCGCGCGCGCCGTCACGGGCGCGCCTTCGGGCAGCGACTTCGCGACTTCCTCGCCGCGTGCGAGGTAATCGAGGAACTCGGTTTCCTTGTTCTGCGCGAGCGCTTCCTCGGCAAGGTCGAGGTACGCGGCCGCCGTGTCGACGATGCCCTGCTTCGCACGCGCGGCGTCCTGTGGCGAGCGGAACCGCTCGGCGAGCTTCAGCGCGATGCGGTTGCGGTCGAGTGCGTTGCGACCGGGCGGCAGCGAGAGGCGCTTGGCGGCGAGGTCGTTGCGCGCGAGCGCGAGCGTGTTCGCCAGCGGATCGACCACCGTGGTCTCGATGCCGATGCGCAGTTGCGCCGCTTCGTCGGGCGCCATGTCCGGCGTCGCTTCCGGCGCCAGGCCGTCCACGCCGACCTCGGTGAACGATTGGTCGGGTGCGCCTTCGGGAACCGGCGTCGCTTCCGCGAACGGCGACGGCTCCGGCGACGGGAGCGCGGACGGCGTCGGCGCCGGCGTCGCGTCGACGGCGACGAGCGCCGCGGACGGATCGAGCGCGGGCGTCGCGGCCGGCGTCGGCGCGGCGACGGGCGCAGCGGCGACCGGGGTCTCGTCCTTGCCGCCGAAGAACAATGCGATGCCGAGGCCGGCGAGGCCGAGCACCACGATGGCCGCGGCGACGAGCGCGAACCGGCGCGGCGGTGCCGCACCTGCATCGGCGGGACCGCGTCGCTCGGCCGGCATCGGCGTGGGCGCCGCGACGGGCGCCGGCGCAGCGACGGGCGCCGGTGCGGGCGCGGCGACCGGGATCGGCATCTGCCGCGTCGAGTCCTCGAGCGGCGGCAACTGTGCGAACTGCTGCGTGACGGGCACCTGGCCGCCCTGCACGTCGGCGGCCGAGAACACCATCGTCGCGTTCTGCGGCAAAGCGCGCTGCTGGCCCGTGACCGGCGGCATGCCGACGGCACCCGCGACCGCGTCCAGCGCGTTGAGGAAGCCGTCGAGGTCGACGAAGCGCTCGTTCGGATGCTTCGCGAGCGCCTGGTCGATCAGTGGCTGCCACGCCGCGAGCGGCGCCGGCAGGCGCGGGATCGGCTCGAAGACGTGCGCGTACGCGATCGCGAAGCCGTCCTCGCCGTCGTACGGCGGCTTGCCCGTGAGCGCCTCGTAGGCGACGGCGCCGAGCGAGTAGATGTCGGAGCGCGCGTCGACGTTGCCGCCGCGCGCCTGCTCCGGGCTCATGTAGTGGCTGGTGCCGACGCTGACGCCGGCGTTCGTCAGGCGCGACGTGCGCGTGACCGCGCGAGCGATGCCGAAGTCGGTGAGGATCGGGTTGTCGCTCGCGTCGAACAGCACGTTCGCGGGCGAAACGTCGCGGTGCACGAAGCCGCGCGCATGCGCGAAGCCGAGCGCCTTCGCGACACCGGCCAGCACGCGCAGCACTTCGGCCTGCGTCGCGCCGAGCTTGATGCGCTTCGCGAAGTCGCCGCCCGGCAGGTGCTGCATCGAGAAGTAGTGCAGCTGGCTTTCGCTCACGCCGACGTCGTAGACGGCGACGATGTTCGGGTGCGACAGCGATGCGAGCGTGCGCGCCTCGGTCAGGAAGCGCCGCGAGAAGTTCGGGTCGGAGACGAGCGCAGGGTTCATCACCTTGAGCGCGACTTCGCGCTCGAGCGACATCTGCACGGCCAGGTACACGGTGGCCATGCCACCGCTGCCGACCTCGCGCTTGATGAGGTAACCCGGTATCTGGATCACGACCGAAATCGCGGAAACCCGCGAAGCCCCCCGTCCAACTGGTCCGGTAGTGTAGCCTGCCGCGAGGCGCCGTCAGCGGCCCCGCGCACACTCCGGGGCCCGCCATGCGGCCCTTGCCGTGGAATGCATCACGAAATCATGTGGATCGATCTCGCCCTCGTCGCCGCCCTCGCGCTCGCCGCGCTCTGGTGGCTCGCCGCCATCGATGCGAAGGAGCTCGCACGGCGCCAGGCCGCGCGGCTGTGCAACGAGTCGGGCGTGCAGCTGCTCGACCAGACGGTCGCGCTGCGCGCGGTGCGTATCGTGCGCACGCACGGCGGCATCGCGCTGCGTTGGCGCTACGGCTTCGAGTTCAGCGTCGACGGCGTCGGGCGCGAGCGCGGGCAGCTCACGCTGCTCGGCGAGGAGCTGGAGTCGTGGAGCGTGCCGCGGGGGGAAGCGCCGCTGTAGGGGAAGACACGTACGCGTGTTCGCCCTCCCCTGCGGATGCAGGGGAGGGTTGGGGAGGGGTGCATTACCACGCTCCGAAGGCAGGAAAAGCGCGTTGTACAGCGCGGCTTCGATGGAGCCATCTGAGGCGCAACGAGTTTCCTCGCAGCACTCGCCGATCGCCCACAGGGTGGGCTCCTACACAGCCGCCCTGGATGTGGCGGTTATTTCACGACGCGGAGCTGCGGCCCTTTCTTCGGCGGCGGCTTTTCGGGCTCGGGCTCGGTCGGTGGCGAGGTGGGCGCGCCTTCGGCCGGGAACATCATGCCCTGCCCGTTTTCCTGCGCGTAGATCGCCATGACCGCGGGCACCGGCACTTCGACCTGGTGGCTCACCCCCGAAAACCGCGCGAGGAAGCGGATCGTCTCGTTGCCGAGCTCGAGGTCGGACACGGCGCGCACGGCCACGTTCAGGACCACCTGGCCGTCCTTGATCGCGCCGGGCGGCACGCGCACGCCCGCGATCCGCGCATCGACGAGCAGGTATGGCGTGAACCCGTTGTCCGAAATCCAGTCGTACATCGCCCGCACGAGGTACGGGCGGTTCGAGCTCATTTTTGCCGAAGACGTCATCGCGGGGCGGAGAGCGGAGGCGAGCGCCGAATCGTAGCGGGCTGCGGCTCAGGCGCGCATCTGCTTTTCTTCGTCCGTCAGGCTTCTGACGAAGCCGGGGGCACGGAAGATGCGCTCGCCGTACTCGTTGATCACGTGCGCTTCGCGCGGCAACGCGACGCCGAGCGAAGGCAGACGCCACACGAGCGGCGCGAGCGCGCAGTCCGCGAGGCTCATCTCGGGATTCAGGAAGAACTTCGACGCCTTGAAGATGGGCACGCTCGCGAGCATCCCTTCGCGCAGGCGCTTGCGCGCCGTTTCCGACGTGCTCTTCGTGCCCGTGAGGATCGTGCCCACGTAGCTGAACCAGTCGCGCTGCAGGCGCGCCACGCCGAGGCGGATGCGCGCGCGAGAGAGCGGATCGACCGGCATCAGCGGCGGATGCGGATAGCGCTCGTCGAGGTATTCGCCGATCACGCTGACGTCGTAAAGCACGAGGTCGCGATCCACGAGCGTCGGCACGCTGTGATAGGGATTGAGGTCGAGCAGGTCGCCCGGCGGATCCGTGGGGTCCACGAGCACGAGCTCGTAGGACACGCCCTTCGCCGCGAGCACGAGGCGCGCGCGATGGCTGTCGAGGTCATCGCGACCGGAAAACAGCGTCAGCACCGTACGCGAGCGCAACGTCGGCGACGGCTTGCGCTTGCCCCAGCTCGCGAGCGAATTCGTGGACACGACTCCCTCCCCGACGCCCCCCGGCAATCTGGTCTTCCGGCCGTGTTCCGCACGACCGGGTGTCGTCCGAGCCTACACGTTCGTCAAATGTGCGAAAAGAGCACAAGGGGAGGTTCCCGCAGCAAGAACCGCGGAACCAGAACCAAAGGGCACAACCGAGCCGGGGCGGATCTGACCGTCTCCCTGAGTCAGGGAGGCGGTGGCCGGCGTCAGCCGGCCGGTGGAGGGTGTGGCGTCGGGCAACCGGCAGTCAGAATGGGCCACGATCAGTAGAAGGCGGCCCGGGCTGCCTAGTGCACTTCCTTCCAGTATTCGTGCTTGACCAGCCAGCTGAGGAAGGTCAGGAAGGCGAGGAACAACACGACGAACACGCCGTACTGCGAGCGCTTGATCGCCGCCGGCTCGCCGGCGTACTGCAGGAACGTGGTGAGGTCGCGCACCGACTCGTCGAACTCGGCTTCGCTCATCGAGCCGCGCTCGTTCTCGGCCACGGAAAGGTGCTTGATCACCGGCTGGCCGGCCGCGTCCTTCTCCATGACCGCGCGCTGCGTGCCCTGCAGCTCCCACAGCACGTTCGGCATGCTCACGCCGGGCAGCAGCGGGTTGTTCCAGCCCGACGCCTTGGTCTCGTCGATGTAGAACGACTTCAGGTAGTTGTAGACCCAGTCGACGCCGCGCGAGCGTGCGACGAGCGACAGGTCCGGCGGCGCCTTGCCGAAGAACTGGGTGGCGTCGGCGGCCGGCATCGACGCGCGGATCGTCTCGCCGAACTTCGCACCCGTGAAGTTCAGGTTGCGCATCGCCTGCTCTTCGGTGAGACCGAGGTCCTCGGCGACGCGCGAGTAGCGAACGTACTCGAGCGAGTGGCAGCCCGAGCAGTAATTCATGTACATGCGCGCGCCGCGCTGCAGCGATGCGGCGTTCGCCACGTTCGTCTGCGCGGGCTCCAGGCCGGCGCCTGCGTTCGCGAAGGCCGCGAACGGGGCGAAGGCAAGCGCGAGGGCGATGAGCTTCTTCATGGCAGGCGCGTTAATCATGCATCGTCACTCGCTGCGGCACGGGCTTGAACGTGCCCATGCGCGACCAGACCGGCATGGCGATGAACCATGCGAAGTAGATGAACGTCAGCACGCGCGCGACCATGGTCAGCGTGTCGGTCGGCGGCACCATGCCCAGGTACATGAGCCACACGAACGTGACGACCAGCACGCCGAGCAGCACGCGGTGCAGCACCGGGCGGTAGCGCATCGACTTCACCGGGCTGCGGTCGAGCCACGGCACCAGGAACAGGATCATGACCGCCGCGCCCATCACGACGACACCCGGGAACTGGCTGCCGAACATCGCGGGCACCGCGCGCAACATCGCGTAGAACGCCGTGAAGTACCACACCGGCTTGATGTGCTCGGGCGTCACCATCGGGTTCGCGACGTTGAAGTTGTCGTGCTCGAGGAACAGGCCGCCGAACGTGGGCTCGAAGAAGATGATGAACGCGCAGATCAGCAGGAAGAACATGACCCCGAACAGGTCCTTGCCGATCGTGTAGTACGGGTGGAACGGGATGCCGTCGAGCGGCTTGCCGTCCGGGCCCTTGTTCTTCTTGATGTCGACGCCGTCCGGGTTGTTCGAGCCGACTTCGTGCAGCGCACCGAGGTGCAGCACGACGAGCAGAAGGAGCACCAGCGGCAGCGCGATCACGTGCAGCGCGAAGAACCGGTTCAGCGTCGCGTCGGAGATGAGGTAGTCGCCGCGTATCCACTCGAGCAGGTCGGGACCGACGAACGGGATCGATCCGAACAGCGACGTGATCACCTGCGCGCCCCAGTACGACATCTGGCCCCACGGAAGCACGTAGCCGAAGAATGCCTCGGCCATCAGCGCCAGGTAGATCAGCATGCCCATCACCCACACGAGCTCGCGCGGCTTCTGGTACGAGCCGTACAGGAACGCGCGGTACATGTGCAGGTAGACGACGACGAAGAACATCGACGCGCCGGTCGAGTGCATGTAGCGGATGAGCCAGCCCCACTCGACGTCGCGCATGATGTACTCGACCGAGTGGAAGGCCTCGGCCGCGCTCGGCTTGTACTGCATCGTGAGCCAGATGCCGGTGACGATCTGGTTGACCAGCGCCACCATCGCGAGCGAACCGAAGAAGTACCAGAGGTTGAAGTTCTTCGGCGCGTAGTACTCGGACATGTGCTTGCGGTAGAACGGCGCGTAACCCGGCGCTCGATCCGCAAACCAGTTCTGCAGCCCGGCGATCAGCCCCGTCGCCGGGTCGTTCGGCACGGCGTTCTTCTGCGTGTCTGCCATGGCTCAGGCGGCCTTGTCGGGGTCGACCCCGATCACGATGTGGTTGTCGTCGACGAACTTGTACGGCGGCACCTTCAGGTTCGTCGGGGCAGGCACGCCCGCGAAGACGCGGCCCGCGAGGTCGAAGCGCGAACCATGGCACGGGCAGAAGAAGCCGCCCTTCCATTCCGGGTCGAACGGCTGCGCGACCAGCTCGGGCTTGAACATCGGCGAGCAGCCGAGGTGCGTGCAGATGCCGACCAGCACGAGCACGTCCGGCTTGATCGAACGGTACTCGTTCTGCGCGTAGGCCGGCTGCTGCGGCTGCTCGGACTGCGGGTCCTGCAGCCTGCCCTCGATCGTCTTGAGCTGGGCGAGGGTCTCCGGCGTGCGGCGCACGATCCAGACCGGCTGGCCGCGCCACTGCTCGATCAGGCGCTGGCCCGCCTCGAGCTTGCTGATGTCGACCTCGACCGGCGCACCGGCGAGCTTCGCCCGCGCGCTCGGCTGCCACGACTTCACGAACGGCACGGCCGCGAAAATCGCGCCCGCTCCACCGACCACGGCGGTCGTCGTGGTCAGGAACCGACGTCGGCCGTTGTTCACGCCTTGCTCCGCCATCCGGCTCTCCACGTGTCTCGTCTGGTCTTGTTTCGGCAGGCCTCGCGGCCCGCCCGGGGCAGGAAATTCTCGCCGGGCACGCGGCGCGAACGCCGCCCCCGCAGAACCGCGCAAGTGTAATGGAAGCGTTCACGGCGAAACAACGAGGGACGACGCTTCGGGACTTCCGCCCGTGTCCTCGCCGCGCCGCAGGAGGCACAATGCGCGGCCTCTCCCGGATTCCGGCCGCCGATGTCCCGCACGCTGCGCGCGCTCGCTTTCCTGCTGCAGTTCGCCACGATCGGGCTCGCCCTCGCGTTCGTCGCGACGCGGCTGTTCCCCGAGCGCTTCGCCGCGCCGGGGCCGGCGACGGTCGCGACCGGCAACGCGCCCACGGTGCAGTCGTACGCCGACGCGGTCGCGCGAATCGCGCCGTCTGTCGTCAACATCTACGCGAACCGCGTCGTGACGGCGCCCGCGTGGCGCATCTTCAGCGACCCGGTGTTCCAGCGATTCTCGCGCACGCCGTACGGCCCCGCGCGCCGCCGCCTCGAGCAGAGCCTCGGCTCCGGCGTGATCGTGCGCGCCGACGGCTACGTGCTGACCAACTACCACGTGGTCGCGGGCGCCGAGGACATCTTCCTCGGCCTGCAGGACGGGCGCGTCGCCCCGGCCGCCGTCGTCGGCGTCGACTCGGAGAGCGACCTCGCCGTGCTGAAGACCGACGGCGCGAACTTCCCCGCGATGGACTTCACGCAGGCGCAGCCGGTGCGCGCGGGCGACGTCGTGCTGGCGATCGGCAACCCGGTCAACCTCGGGCACACGGTGACCATGGGCATCGTGAGCGCGACGGGCCGCAGCAACCTCAACCTGTCGCGCTTCGAGGACTTCATCCAGACCGACGCCGCGATCAACGAAGGCAATTCCGGCGGCCCGCTCGTGAATGCGCGCGGCGAGCTGGTCGGCATCAACACGGCCGCCGCCATCACGCGCGTCGGCCAGGCGCAGGGCATCAGCTTCGCCATTCCCGCGGCCGCCGCGAAACGCGTGCTCGACGAGATCATCGACCACGGCTACGTCGTCCGCGGATGGATGGGCGCGGAGTACGCCGACGCGGCCGTGTCCGCCGCGCCGACGGCGGCCGCCGGGCCCCGCGGCGTGCAGCTCGTCGCCGTGCTGCCGGGCGGCCCGGCCGACGCGGCAGGCCTCAAGCCCGGCGACGTGCTGCAGCGCTACGGGGGCGCCGAGATCGAGGACGAGGCGGACCTGCGCAGCCGCGAGGCGGCGTCGGCGCCGGGCAGCGCGATCGACGTCTCGGGGCAGCGCGGGGGCGTGCCGTTCGCGGTGAAGGTGACGCTCGTGCAGCGGCCGCGGCCGCAGAACTAGCGAAAGCGGAGAGCGGCCAGCGGCAAGAGCGCGAAAGCGTGGCGGGCATCGCTCTTGCCGCTTCCCGCTCTCAGATGCCCGCCTGGTAGCGCTTGTGCAGGATGGCCACGCGCTCGACGTAGACCTTCGTCTCGTCGTAGGGCGGCACGCCGTTGTACTTGCGCACCGCGCCCTCGCCCGCGTTGTAGGCGGCGGCGGCGAGCCTGAGGTCGCCGTTGAAGTCGCGGATGAGTGCGGCGAGGTGCTGCACGCCCGCGTTGATGTTCTCGGCGGCGTCGAACGCGTTCGTGACGCCGTACATGCCCGCCGTCGCCGGCATCAGCTGCATCAGGCCCTGCGCGCCCTTGCGCGACTGCGCGTCGGGATTGAACGCCGACTCGGCGTGGATCAGCGCGCGCACGAACGCGGCGTCGACGCCGTAGGTCACGGACGCCGTGTTGATCTCGTTCGTGTATGCCGTGAGATTGAGCTTCGTGCTGTCCCAGCGGACCTTCGAGTTCGGGTCGCAGGCCGGGCAGTAGATGGAGAGCACGACGTAGTTGTTCGTGCGCGGCTTGCGATCGGTGTAATGCAGCACGCCGGCCGCGTCGCGGAACTTGTAGATCGACGCATGGTTCGTCGGCGCCGACGGCGGCGCGACGTTGACGCTCGCGGTGCTGGTGGGCGTGGCGGCGGGCGAGCGGTCGGACGGCACGTTGGAGAAGTGCGTCACGCCCTTCTTGTCGACCCACTTGAAGACCCCGCCGCCCGCAGACGCGAGCGCCGGCGCGAGCAGCAGTGCGCCCGCGACCAGCATCCCGGCGATTCGTCCCCCTTCCACCCGCACCTTCTTCACCATGCGCTTACAGGAATGCCATCTAAGTTTCTGACTGTAAACAGGAATTCGCAAGTGTTGAGTGAAAGCAAAGCCGCCCGGAAGTTCCCGGTGGCCGCGACCTGCTCCGCTCATTACACTGTCGCCCCCTCGCAAAACCTTGATTTCGTTCGCATCGGCGGCAAGGCGCCGGATCCAGGGACCACGGCTGTGCCCGGCAAGCTCTTCATCAAGACCCACGGCTGCCAGATGAACGAGTACGACTCGGCGCGCATGGCCGACGTGCTGGCGGCGTCGCACGGGCTGGTCCTGACCGAGCGCGAGGACGAGGCGGACGTGATCCTCGTGAACACCTGCTCGATCCGCGAGAAGGCGCAGGAGAAGGTGTTCTCCCAGCTCGGCAACTGGAAGCACCTGAAGAAGGCCAATCCGCGACTGGTGATCGGCGTCGGCGGTTGCGTCGCGAGCCAGGAAGGCGGGGCGATCGTCACGCGGGCGCCGTTCGTCGACCTCGTGTTCGGGCCGCAGACGCTGCACCGCCTGCCGCAGATGATCGACGCCGCGCGCGCGCAGGCCGCGCCGCAGGTCGACATCAGCTTCCCCGAGATCGAGAAGTTCGACCACCTGCCCGAACCGCGCGTCACGGGACCGTCCGCGTTCGTCTCGGTGATGGAAGGCTGCAGCAAGTTCTGCACGTTCTGCGTCGTGCCGTACACGCGCGGCCCGGAAGTGAGCCGCCCCTTCGACGACGTGATCGCGGAAGTCGCGGGGCTCGCGGCGCAGGGTGTGCGTGAGGTGAACCTGCTGGGCCAGAACGTGAACGCGTACCGCGGCGCGATGGCCGACGGCGAAGTCGCCGACCTCGCGCTGCTGATCGAATACGTCGCGCGCATCCCGGGCATCGGGCGCATCCGCTTCACCACGTCGCATCCGGTCGAATTCACCGACCGCCTGATCGACGCGTACGCGAACGTGCCGCAGCTCGCCGCCTACCTGCACCTGCCCGTGCAGTCCGGCTCCGACCGCGTGCTCGCGGCGATGAAGCGCGGCCACACGGCGCTCGAATACAAGCAGAAGCTGCGCAGGCTGCGTGCGGCGCGTCCCGGCATCTCGATCAGCTCCGACTTCATCGTCGGCTTCCCGGGCGAGACCGAACGCGACTTCAGCCAGACGCTCGCGCTCATCGACGAGGTCGGCTTCGACCAGAGCTTCTCGTTCATGTACTCGCGCCGCCCCGGCACGCCCGCGGCGAACCTCGTGGACGACGTGGACGACGCCACGAAGCACGAGCGCCTCGCGCGCCTGCAGGCACGGCTGAACGCGAACTTCGACGCGATCTCGCGCGACATGGTCGGCCGGACGGTCTCCGTCCTCGTCGAGGGCCCGAGCCGCCGCGGCGGAGCGCAGCTCACCGGCAAGACCGAGAACATGCGTGCGGTGAACTTCGATGGCCCCGCCCGCCTCGTCGGCCGCTTCGTCGACGTGTTCGTGACCGAGGCGTTGCAGAATTCGCTGCGCGGCCGTGTCGTCGCCGTGGAAGGCGGGCACGTCGCGGCTTGAGTCGCGCGCGCTTCGCCCCAATCCGGAAAGCCCATGTCCTCTGAACTCAGCAAGCGCGAGCTCGCGCTCGAGCCCGCCGACAACGAACGCCTCGCGAACCTCGCCGGGCCGTTCGACGAGCACCTGCGCCAGGTCGAGCTCCGGCTCGGGGTGGAGATCGCGAACC
>CALKUS010000161.1 GCA_937996755.1 uncultured Pseudomonadota bacterium
ATCCGCGCGGGGCGGGCCTGCTGACGGTGCACGACTTCCTTCCGCTCGACCGGCCGGGGGACTTCGGGCGGCTCAGGCGCCGCTCGCTGCCAGGGCCATACCTGGCCTCGATCCGGGAGGCGTCGGCACTGGTCTGCGTCTCCGAGGCGACCCGGGACCGGCTCTGCGGTTACGTACCCCAGGCCCGCGCGAACGCGCACGTGGTTCCTCTGGCCGGGGGCGGACTGTTGTCGGTGCCCGACGAACTCGTCTCCGAGCTGCAGGAGCGCCGCTTCGCGCTGGTGGTGGGCGACGACTCGGCGCGCAAGAATCTGCGGTTCCTGGTCGACCTATGGCCCGCGGTCACCGCCGAGCACCCCGACGCGGTCCTGGCCATCGTGGGTCCGCCCTCGTGTAGATTTCCAAGATGTCACCCGCGCCGTGGTTGTGGACGGCGCGGACGGTGCCGAGGCACCCGGCCAGGCACTCGACGCCCAGTCCATTCTGACCGCCGGCATCCAGGACATCAGCAATACCCTGATCGAGGGCTTCAAGCTGAACGATATTCTGCGCATCATCCTTGAAACGATGTACCGCGCCATGGGGTTCAAGCGCGTCGTGCTGTGCATCCGCGATGCCAAGGCCGGCGTCATGCAGCTCGCGCGTTCGCTGCACATCGACGAGCTGGTGATCGCGGTCGACGATCGTCGTGGCGGCCTGCCGCTCGAGCAGCTGCTGGAGTGCCGCACGGCCGGCATCGCGGTCACCGACCTCCCCACGTTCTTCGAGCGCGAGGCCGGCAAGGTGAAGCTCGGCCTCGTCGACCCGTCGTGGCTGATCTTCTCCGACGGCTTCGACCAGAGCCACGTGCGGCTCGCCGCGAAGCGCACGTTCGACATCGCCGCCGCGCTGTTCGTCGGCCTGCTGTCTTCGCCGCTCATGCTGATCACGGTGCTCGCGATCATGCTCGAGTCGGGTCGCCGCGCGCCGGTGCTGTATCGCCAGCAGCGCGTGGGCCAGGGCGGGCACCCGTTCGACGTGCTGAAGTTCCGCAGCATGCGCACCGATGCGGAGAAGGACGGTGTCGCGCGCTGGGCGACGAAGGACGACGACCGCATCACGCGCGTCGGCCGCGTCATCCGCAAGTTGCGCATCGACGAGCTGCCGCAGCTCTGGAACGTGCTGCGCGGCGACATGAGCCTGGTCGGGCCGCGTCCGGAGCGGCCGCAGTTCGTGGCCGAGCTCAGCGAGCAGATCCCGTATTACGGGCTGCGCCACTGCGTGAAGCCGGGCATGACCGGGTGGGCGCAGCTGCGCTACGCGTACGGCGCCTCGGTCGAGGATGCTGTCGAGAAGCTGAAGTACGACATGTACTACGCGAAGCACCACAGCCTGATGTTCGACGCGTTGATCCTGCTGCAGACCGTCGAGGTCGTGCTCTTCGGCAAGGGCGCGCGCTGACGGCTATGGCCGTTCGTGGTGCGAATGCAGCGCGCACCGGCCCGGATCACTGGCCGGTCATGCCGCTCGTGCCGGTGGCTTCGCGCGAGGACTCGTCCACCGCGAGCGGATTGAGCGGGGAGCTGTACCAGCCGACGACGCGACCGTCCCTGAATTCGACGTACGACGGACCGTATTCCCAGTTCCCGTCGAGCTTGAGGATCGGCGGGCCGAGGATCTCGCGCGTGCGCGCCTTGCTGTCGCCGAGCTTCACCAGCCGCACGACGGCCGCGCTCCTGCCGGGGGCGACGCTGGCCGGGGCGTTCGCGGGCGCTCGTTCCGCCGCTGACGACGCGACGCCCGGGTCGAATGGCTCCAGCGGCTGCGGATCGGCGTCGCCGGCGGGCCATGCGGCCCACGCCCCTGCCACGACTAGCACGAGGACGACCAGTCCGGCGCGACCGCCGAATGAGGGACGCGCGACGTCGACGACGTTTTCACCGAGGAACGCGTCGGTCGTCGTCGCGTCGGGAGCGAAGGGCAGCCTGCCGTGAACGCGGTGGTATTCGGACAGGCGCCGCCACGCCGCGTTCATCTCGGTCAGCGCATGCTGCGCCGTGGCGTCGTTCGCGAGCTCGGGGTTGGCGTCCGGATGCAGGCTGCGCACGGCGACGCGGTGCGCGCGCTTCAGCTCGTCCAGCCCGCAGCCGGGGCGTGCGTGCAGCACGCGGAAGTCGCGCTCATAATCGGCAGTCGACGCGAAATGATCCGACCCTGGCGCGTGCACGACGGCGTACCGGAGGATGCCGGCGGAAGCGCGCGGCAGAATTACCCATATCACTCCGCCAGGGTTTTTCCAAGATGGAGCTCGCCCACGTGAAGTCGCGGTGGTTGTCGTCGCTGGTGTTGCTGGCAATGGTGGGCGCGGCCGTCGCGCAGGAAGAAGTGCCGCCGACGCAGCCGGAGTTCACCGATGCGTACCGGATCGGCGTCGACGACATGATCCAGGTGTCGGTGTGGCGCAATCCCGAGCTCGGCGTCACCGTGCCCGTGCGTCCCGACGGCCGCATCTCCGTGCCGCTGGTCGGCGACGTGATGGCCGGCGGCATGACGCCGCCGGAAGTGGCGGCCGAGATCGAGAAGGGCCTGTCGACCTACGTGCGCGACCCGAAGGTGGCAGTGATCCTGACCGAGCTGCGCAGCCACGAATTCCTGTCGCGTGTTCGCGTCACGGGCGCGGTGCAGCAGCCCGTCTCCATCCCGTACCGGCAGGGCATGACGGTGCTCGACGCGGTCCTCCAGGCCGGCGGAACGAACGAATTTGCGGCGCCGAACCGCTCCAAGTTGTATCGTCGCGGCAAGGATGGCGCCGGGGCGCGCGCCTTCGAGGTGAAGCTCGGCGAGATCCTCGAGTCGGGCGACCTGGCGACCAACTACCCGGTGCAGCCCGGTGACGTGATCACCATCCCCGAACGAGCGTTCTGACGCCATGGCCGCAAAAGCCGTACCCGTCCACCAGGAGCTCCTGCAGCAGCTGCCCATCATGATCAGCGAAGCGCGTCGCCTTCGCGTGCAGCTGGTGCTCGCGTTCGCGGTGATCGCGCTCGTCGGGCTTGCGCTCGGCGTGGTGTGGCCGAAGAAGTACTCCTCCTCGACGACCGTGCTCGTGCAGGAGGACAACATCATCCGCCCGCTCATGGAGGGTCGCGCCGTCGCGACCGGCGTCGCGGACCGTGCGCGCATCGCGCGCGAGGTGGTGTACAGCCGCAAGGTGCTCGCGGCGATCATCGCCGAGGGCGACTGGTCGAAGGAAAACCTGACGCCGATCCAGCAGGAGAAGCTCGCCGAGGAGATCCGCGGCCGCACGCGCGTGACGAGCCCGGGCAGCAACCTTATCCAGATCGACTACGCCGACTCCGATGCGACGCGCGCGTTCCACGTCGCGCGCAAGCTCGCCGACCTGTTCATCGCGGAGAGCCTCGCGGCGAAGGAACGCGAGAGCCGCGAGGCGTACGAGTTCATCGCCGCACGCGTCGACGAGTACCACCGCAAGCTCACGACCGCCGAGGAGCGCCTGAAAGAGTTCCGCGCCGGCAGCCTCGAAGCGCGTCCCGGCTCGGGCACCGACGTGAATACGCGCGTGGCCGAGCTGCGCGGCCGCATCGAGACCGCGCAGACTGAGCTGTCCGAGCTGCAGATGCGCGAGCACTCGCTGTCGGAGCAGTTGTCGGGCGAAGCGGCGACGAGCGCGAGCGAGAGTCGCGAGGACCAGTACCGCGCACGCGCGGCCGAGTTGCAGGGCGAGCTCGATCGCCTGCTGCTGTCGTACACCGACGAGTATCCCGACGTGGTGCGCGTGCGCCACCAGCTCGCCGACCTGCAGTCCGAAATCGTCGCCGAGAACGAGCGCCGCGAGAACGGCCCCGCGAAGGGCGAGGACATGGTGGTCACGAATCCGCTGTACCAGCAGCTGCGCAGCGAGCTGTCGCGCGTGCGCAGCGACATGTCCGCGCTGCGCGCGCGCGTCAGCGAAACGGAAACCCTGCTGCAGGGCGAGCTCGATCGCGGCCGCCGCGTCGCCGATTCCGAAGCGAAGCTCGCGGAGCTCACGCGCGATTACGAAGTGAACCGCGACATCTACCAGGACCTGCTGCGCCGCCGCGAGAACGCGCGCGTGTCGATGAGCCTGGATTCGGAACATCGCGGCCTGACGTTCCGCATCCAGGAGCCCGCCGCGCTGCCGCTGCAACCGTCCGGCCTGCGCTTCCTGCATTTCTCGCTCGCCGGGCTCGCGCTCGGCCTGCTCGCGCCGCTCGGCGTGGTCGTGCAGCTGCTGAAGTTCGACCCGCGCGTGCGCTCCGGCCTCGCGCTGGCGCACGAGCTCAAGGTCCCGCTGCTCGTCACGGTGCCGCGCTACGAGACGCGCCTGCTGCGGCGGCGCGAGCGTTGGCGCACCGCCGGGGCAGCCGCGATCGCGTCGATCGTCGTGCTGGCCTACGGGTTCGTGGGCTGGCTCAAGCTCGGCGGCAACCTGTGAGGCGTCGCGACGACCCGCCGATGCGGATGCCGGAGGCGATCATGGCCGAGGTCGGCCTGCCCGCGCCGCCGCCGAGTGCGCGCGACTCGGGCCGCAACCTGGCCGTGCAGCAGGTGTCGCGCGAGATGATCCGCGGCATGCGCGAGCCGGCGCCGAAGCCGGGTCGCGACCTCGATGCACGCGCGATCATCCGCTTCGACATGGAGGACCGCAGGCAGGCGGACGTGTTCCGCGACCTGCGTACGCAGCTGCTCGCGCAGGGCAGCGGCAACTTCATCACGCTCGTGGCGCCGGTCAGCGAAGGCAGCGGCGGCAGCTTCGTCGCGATGAACCTCGCGGCGGCGTTCGCGTTCGACGACAGCAAGACGGCGTTGCTGATCGACTGCAACCTGCGCGAGCCGATCCTGCACGAGCGCCTCGGCATTCGGGTCGAGGACGGCGAGGGCGGGCTCAGCGATTTCCTCGAGAACCCCGAGATGGGCATCGAGAAGATCATCTACCCGACCGGCGTGCCGCGCCTGCGGCTGATCCCCGGCGGCGGGCGGCGCGAAGGGAGCGGCGAGTATTTCGGCTCGATGCGCATGCGCGCGCTCGTCGACATCCTGCGCCGGCGCTATCCCGATCGCTACCTCGTGCTGGACGCACCACCGATCGGCAGCTCGCCGGACGCGCGCATCCTGGCCGGCCTCGCCGACCTCTCGGTGGTCGTCGCTGGTTACGGCAACGACACGATGGCTTCCGTGAAGAGCGCGGTCAGCGTGCTAGAACCGTCCCGCATCGCAGGCGTGGTGTTCAATGGCGCGCCGTGAGCGCGCAGCGCTGCTCGGGGGCGCCGTACTGTTGCTCGCGCCGCTCGTCGCGTCGGCCTGGGACCTCGACTACGTACTCGGCCTGGGCTACGGATACAGCGACAACCTGGGCCGGCGCACCGTCGACGAAGTGTCGGGCAACACGTTCCGGCCGACGTTCTCGTTCACGCTGACCGAGCAGGGCGACTCGGTCCAGGCGTCCGCGACCGGTCGACTCAGCTACAGCTACTACACCGGCGACACCGACTTCCAGCCGAACTTCGGCGTGGACGGCGGCGCGCACGTGACGTGGTCGCTCGTGCCGTCGCGCATGCTGTGGACGTTCGACGACTACGCGAGCCAGCAGCCGATCGAGCAGTTCGCGACGCAGTCGCCTTCGAACACGCAGGTCACGAACGTGTTCGCGACCGGCCCGACGTTCCTGTTCCGCCTTTCCGAAGCTTCCGGCGCGCGCAGCGAGCTGCGCTACGTGAACAGCTACGCGGAGGAAGGCGACGACTTCAACAGCGACCGCGGCATCGCGACCGTGCAGTTCCTGCGTCGCATCAACCCGTTGTCCACGATTTCCGTGAACGCGGGCGCGGAGATCGTGCGGCTCGAGGCGCCCGACGAGAACACGCCGGACTTCGATCGCTACCCGGTGTTCGGCTCGTGGTCGCGCGTGTCGGGCGACGACTCGCTGACCGTCGACCTCGGCTGGAACTGGGTCGATCCCGATGGCTTCGACACGCGCGACGGACTGCTGGCGCGCATCAACGGGCTGTACCGCATCACGCAGATTTCGACCATCGACTTCGCGTTCGCGCACCAGCTCATGGACGAGGCGGGCAGCCTGCTCGGGCGCGCGAACGACGTCGACGCGCTGCTGCTGCCGGTCACGAGCGGCTCGGCGTTCAACACGGGCACGATCACGGCCGACGTCTTCGAGCAGGATCGCATCGACGGCGGCTACCAGCTGGATGGCGCGCGCTCCACGTGGCGCGTGTCCGGCTACCTCACGAGCCAGGACTACCGCGACAACTCCGCGCTGAGCCGCGACACGCTGGGCACCGCGCTGCTGTTCGACTACCGCGTGACGCGGCTGCAGTCGCTCGGCGCGTTTGCGGTGGCCACTCGCCAGCGCTTCGACGACAGCGACCTCGAATACGACGAAACCGAGTTCGGGCTGCGCTGGCGCTACTCGATCCTGCGCAACCTGGCGATCAGCCTGGAGGTTGCGCGCGCTTCGCGCGACAGCAACGCGCCGCTCGACGACTACGAAGAGACGCGCGTCTGGGCCGAGCTTTCCTGGTCGCGCCCGCGCGGCTGATCGGAATCAGGCGCGCGCCGCGCGGCGGCGCAGCCCGCCGATCGTCGCGCGCAGCCCCAGCGGCAACAGCCCGAGCAGCGCGCGTCGTTGCGAGCCGGTCGCAGGCAACCGCCAGGCCTTGCGCGCGAGCGCCAGCGCGCCGCGCCAGCGTCGCTGGAGCACCATCCCGCGCGCGTTGCGCCAATACGCGCCGAACAGCGCGTCGCGGACCTCGGATTCGTCGACCACGCCGCGCGCGTCGGCCGCGGCGCGTTCCATCACGACCACGTAGTCGTCATAGGTCTGCGGCAGGCTGGACAGCCCGTCGTGGCCGCGGATCGCGCGCGCGAGCGGTTCGTCGATCACGCCGATCGGGAAGTGCCGCGCCACGCGCAGGTGGAAGTCGAGGTCCTCCGCCGTGCGCAGCGACGCGTCGAAGCCGCCTACCTGTTCGTAGACCGCGCGGCGGAGCATGGCCGAGACGGGCGCGAGCGCCGGGTTGCGCAGCACCCAGCGCAGCACATGGCCGTCCTCGGGCAGCTGCTCGCGCCGGCGGAAGCGGTCGATCGCGCTGCCGTCGGCGTTCACGCGCAGCACGTCGCACAGCACCATGCCGTAGTCCGGCCGCGCCTCCAGCCACTCGACCTGGCGTTGCGTCTTCGCCGGCAGCCACTCGTCGTCGCTGTCGAGCAGCGCCAGGTAGCGGCCGCGCGCGAGCGAGAGCCCATGGTTGCGTGCCGCCGACACGCCGGCGTTCGGCTGCCAGACGTATTCGATGCGGTCGCCGTATCGTGCGGCGAGCGCTTCGCGCGTGCCGTCGGTCGACCCGTCGTCCACCACGATGACCTGCGCCACGGGTCGCGTCTGCGCGAGCACGCAGTCGATCGCCCGCAGCACCAGATCGCGCCGGTTGTAAGTCGGTATGATTGCCGAAACTTCGACCTCGTTGGACATCGTGCGCGATCTGATCAAGCGGCTGCTGTATGGTACCGGCGCGCTGTCGCTTTACCATCGGTTGCGCAACGCGCGCACGCTGACCGTGGTCATGTACCACCGCGTCCTCGCACCGTCCGACCCGCGCTGGACGGCGTGCGATCCCGACTACACCCTGTCGGTCGACCTGTTCGCGAGCTCGCTCGCGTTTTTCCGCCGGCACTACAACGTGGTTTCGCCCGCGCAGGTGCTGGACGCGAAACGCACGGGTGCGCGCCTGCCGCCGCGCGCGCTGCTCATCACGTTCGACGACGGCTGGTCCGACAACGTCGACTACGCGCTGCCGCAGCTGGAGCGCGCCGGCCTGCCCGCCGTCGTGTTCACGGTGGCCGACGCAGTGGACCGCCCGCACCCGTTCTTCCAGGAGCGCATCGTCGCCGCGTGGCGCCGGGGCGGGCTGCCCGTCGCCCGGCTGGCGTCCGCGCTGGCCGATGCGGGCGTCGCGGCCGCGAAACCCGCGGGCGACACGATCGCTGCATTGCGCGCGCTGATCGCCGTCCTCGAGCAGGCGCCCGCGGACGCCCGCGCGAACGTGCTCGCGGCCTTGCTTCCGCAGCTCGACGCGATTCCGGACGCGATGGTCACCGCGGCGCAGCTGCGCCTGCTCGAGCAGCGCGGCGTGACGATCGGTGCGCACGGCGAAAGCCACGATCCGCTCACGCGCGTGCCCGACGCCGGTGCGGAGTTGCGTGGCGCGCGCGAGAAGCTCGCGCGGCACCTGCAGGCTGCGGGCCCGAACCTGATGTCGTTCCCGCACGGCCGTTTCAACGGCGCGATCGTGGGCGACGCGCTCGCGGCGGGTTACGAGTTGCTGTTCACCAGCGTGCCGGCGGTGAACGACACGCGCGCCGCGCTGCAACCGCTGATCGCGCGCGTGGGCGTGGAAACCGAGACGCTCAGCGACGAGTCCGGGCGCTATCGCCCGGACCTGCTCGCGCTGAACATGTTCAACCGGCCGCGGCGTTCGCTCGCGGCCTGATTTCCCGTCAAGGCGCCCGCGCAGGCAGCGCCTGCGCGCCCGCCGGCACCTGCGTGCGCACGGCTGCGCCGCGCGCGCATGCCGCGTCGCTCGTGAACGTGACGGGCTCGCCCGCGACGGCGATCGTGCTGCGGCACCCGCCGTCCACGCGCGCGACTTCCGCCTGCACGCCCTTCGCGCCCTTCGCCGCGGCAGGCAGCACGACGTGCAGTACGTCGCTCGCGGGAGCGACGTAGCTGAGCGGTACGCTGCCGTCCGCGAGCGCCACGACCCAGCGCGACTTGCCGCGCTCGACCAGCCACGCCGCGCCGCCTTGCGCGACGAGCGGCTTCGCGGGCGCGGGAACCGCGTCGCGCGGCGATGCGTCGATGAGGTGTACGGCGGAAGCGCGCTCATCCTCGACGACGAGCCTGAAGTCGTGCACGGGCAGCCGGGCCGCGTCGCAGTTGCCGCGCGTGTAGCGCTTGTCGTCGAAGCAGCTGCCGGCCTTCTGCGCACGCACCTCGGGCTTCCCGGCGCTCGCCTGCAGTTGCGCGATCTCGAGGTGCGTGTCGCCGCCGTCGGCGCGCGCGCCGCTGCCGTTCGCCGCCAGCGTCATCGGGCTGCGGAACTGCAGGTACAGCGCCGGCTTGGCGCCGGGCGGCTTCGCGCGGTCGGCGATGAACAGCGCGACCGAGTCGCTGCCGTCCGCGGATTCGTACGGCAGCATCACGAAGTCGCGCAACGCTTCGTCCACGTCGGTCGGGTTCTGCTGCAGCCAGTACTGGTCTGCGTAGTCGCAGCGCGCGAGCAGCGCGCCGCCGGGCAACGTGTCGCGCCAGCGGAAACCGGTCTTCTTGCCCCAGAACGCCTGGCTGGGCTGGTAGTCCTTCGGCAGGTTCGGCGAGCGCACGGTCGGCGTGTTGCTCGTGAGCGAAGACAGCGAGCCGTATGGCGACGGATCGACGATCACGTTCCGGTTGCCGCGCATGAGCACGAAATTGCCCGCGTTCGGCGGCAGGTGGTCGACGTCGATCACGGGCGAGCACGACGCGACGAACCAGGCCGCCTTCGCATCCCAGCCGGTGCGCGCATAGAGCACCGACGTGCCTGCGGCGAAGTACGCCTTCGGCATCGTTTCGCGCGGCAGCGGCTTCGCCGTGACGGGCGTCGCGTCAGCCAGTGCCGTGAACAGCACGAAATCGAGGTCGCCCGGCGCGAACGTGCCGATGCGCTCGATCTCGCCGAGCGCCCATTCCTTGTCCTCGCGCGCCGACGGTCCGAACACGACTGCCTCGAGCGTGCGGCGCCGCACCGACAGGTTCGCGCTCTCCGCCTGCGTGTCGCCGAGCACGAACGTGCGCTTGCCGCCCGGCGTCAGCGCGTAGACGTGCCGCAGCAGCACTTCGCGCAGCCACCGCCGCATCGGCGCCACGTCGATGCCGTACGGCTCGACCGCGCGCGCGGCGAGCGAATACTCCGCGATGCTGAGCGGGCCGTACTGCCAGCCTTCGCCCCAGTCGCCGCCGACGAGCACGCCCTCGCGCGCGGACGGCAGCAGGTCCTTCGCGAACAGCTCGTCGCTCACCGTGCGCCACCAGCGTGCGCCGTCGGCGCCGCCTTCCGAGCCTTGCGCAACGGCGATCAGCGTGGCGGCGAGCGCATAGCCGGCGTGGTAGTTCGTGCCGGGGCTGCGCACGCGATAGCCTTCCTTCGCGTACCAGTCGAGCCACGCGGTGAACCGTTCGCGTGCGTGCGCCTTGAGCTCGTCGCTCATCGCGGTGTGGTCGTGCAGCCAGTCGTACGCGAGCGCCGTATACGGCCCGTGCGCGCGGATCGCGTAGCCGCTGTCGCGGGTCGCGGCCTTGTCGCCGCCCTCGCCGTCGCCGACGGTCTGCCGGTCGTCGAGCAGCGCCTTGAAGTAGATGAGCGCGGTGCGCGCGGCCGAATCGTCGTCGGTCGCGGCCCAGGCCACCAGGCAGATCTGCAGGTGGTGCGCCCAGTCGAGCCCCATGTACCCGTCGCGCGCATAGTCGTCGGCGTGCGAGTACATGCGCTTGCACGTGCGTACGGCTTCGGCGACGGCCGAGTCGCGATCCTTCGCGAGCTCCTTCAGGCGCGCGCGCGTCGGTGCGTCCAGGAACAGCCGCGGATGCGGCCCGGATGGTTCCGGCGGCGTCGCGAGCGTGGGCAGCGATGCGAATGCGAACAGCGCGAGCAGCATGCAGCCGATTCGCATCGCCATGGCTATTCGTCCTCGTCCGCTGAAGTCAGGTGCAGTCCCGTTGCATCGACGCTCGCGCCGTTGCGCCAGCGCCCGAACACCGGGCGACGGCCGCGTTCCTGGAATCCCGTCGCGATCCATCCCGCGAGTCGCTCGTCCGGGCCCGCGACCGCGACGGAGACCGCTTCGACGCCATCGCGTCGCGCGGCGCGGAGCAATGCGTCGACGCACGCGCGCTCCATCCCCGCGATGCCGGCGCGCGACCAGAAATCGCGCACCTGCAGCACGCCGTCCTCGCGCGTCGTCGCGAACCACGCGGCGAGCTCGCCGTCGCGCGCGTGCAGCAGGAGGTAGCGGACCGCCGGGAGCGGGCCGCGCTCGAAGCGCCAGGCGAGGAACTCGCGATCGCGAACGGCGACCACGCCGCTGGTCGGCTTCGTGCGTTGCCACAACGCGTCGACTTCGCTGCCGATGCGGTCGTGCCAGCTCGCGGCGAGCTTCGCGTCGCCCGCGGCGCGCACGCGATCGCGCAGCGCGACGGCGGCATCGACGAACGGCGCGGCGATGATCGCGATCGCGCGCGGGACGCGACGAGCGAGGTAGCGCGCATGTCGCACCACGCGCGCGCGCCGCACGCAGTCGGCCAGGTGCACGTAGCCGACGCGCTTGAAGACGGGCGCAGCCTTCGGGTTCGGGAACCCGTAGAGCAGGTCGAAGCGCGCGTCGGCCGCGGCGATCAGCGCCTGCTGCAGCAGCAGGGCAGGGCCGAGCGAGCGATGCTCCGGTTGCACGGCGAGGTCGACGAGCACGCCCGCGTCGATCGCCACGCCGTCGCGCAGCATGCGGCGCGGTCCGGCCGCGGCGACGCCGATGTCGGCGCCCGACGGCACGTGCGCGAGCAACTGCAGCAGCGGCTCGCCGAACGGACAGTCGCCGTAGAACCAGTCGAACTTGGCGGCCATGCGCGGCGCGTCGCCGAGGTTGCCGCGCCACGTGGCGAGCACGATCTCGCGCACGTCCGCGGGACGCGCGCCGCGCGCGACGTAGACGGGCGCGGGCGCGGCGACGTCACTCACGCATGCAGGTCCAGTTCGTTCACTTCGCCCGCGAGCACCGGTTGCAGGTGCAGGTAGCGCGTGGTGCGGCGCTTGTTGCGGATGTCCTCGTAGACGGCCTGCGCCTCGGCCTCGCCGATCCCGAGCACGCGCGCGAGCTCGGCCGCGGGAACGTCGTGGTTCAGTGCCCAGAGCGCGAGGTCCATCGAGCGGTAGGGCAGTGCGAAATAGAACTCGTCCTGGCCCTGCGCGAGGCTGTACGTGTCGGTGGTCGGCACCGCCGCGCATACGCGCTCCGGCAGGCCGAGGTGGCGCGCCATGCCGTACACCTGCGACTTGTAGAGGTGCGCGATCGGCTTGACGTCCGCGGCGCCGTCGCCGTTCTTCACGAAGAAGCCCTGGTCGTACTCGAGCCGGTTCGGCGTGCCGACGACGGCATAGTTCAGGCGGTCGGCGTGGAAGTACTCCAGCGTCTTGCGAATGCGCTGCTTGAAGTTCGTCGCCGCGACGATCTGCAGGTATTCGGCCAGGCCGAGCTGCACGTCGTGCACCTCGCCGTCGGGCGCCTGCGCGATGAGGCGGAACACGTTGATGCGCCCTTCGGCGCCGCCGCTGATCACGATCTTCATGCGCCAGCCCGGGCCGTAGGCCGGGAGCGCGCGGCGCGCCGCGGCATCGCGCTGCTCGTAGCAGCCGATCGCGGCGAGCGCGGGCTCGATGTCGTGCGTCTGCACGCGCACGCCGAGGTGTTGCGCGAGGATGTTCGCGCGCGCCGCGCTGTCGTCGTTGGAGTCGCGCTCGGGCAGGATGAGCGCGAACACGCGCTCGGGGCCGAGCGCGCGCACCGCGAGCGCGATGCTGCACGAGCTGTCGATGCCGCCGGAGATCGCGACGACGAGGCCGCGCCGGTGCAGGGTGCGCGAGACGATCTCGCGCAACCGCGCAGCGATGCGGGTGGCTTCCTGCTCGTAGTCGAGGTCGAGGACGTTCCAGTCGAGTCGGGTCACTTGGGTACCTGGATTTGCGGGGTTCCGGCCAGTTGCACGCGCCGCACCTTGCCGGAGGCGGTGCGGGGCAGCGCGGCGACGAATTCCACGTGCTTCGGGATCTTGTAGATGGGCAGGCGCGCGCGGCAATGCGCCTTCACCTGCTCCGGCGTGGGCACACTGCCTTCGCGCCCGACGATGAACGCCTTGATCACCTGGCCGAGCAGCTCGTCGTCGATGCCGACGACCGCGCTCTCCACCACGCCGTCGATCTCGGCGAGCACTTCCTCGATGTCCTGCGGGTGCACGCGATGCGCGCCCGTCTTGATCATGTCCGAGCGGCGCCCGCTCAGGAACAGATAGCCTTCCTCGTCGAGCCGGCCCAGGTCGCCCGTGCGCAGCCAGCCGTCGCGCAACACCTGGGCCGTCGCTTCGGCATTGTTCCAGTAGCCGGCCATCACGTTCGCGCCGCGCGCCCAGACTTCGCCGACTTCGCCGCGCGGCAGCGGCGCGCCGGACTCGCTGCGCACGTCGAGCTCGACGCCGGGTACCGGGATGCCAACGGAGCCGGTCTTCTCGTCCAGGCGTTCCGGCGGCAACCAGGTCAGTCGCGCCGTCGCTTCGGTCTGGCCGTACATCACGAACACGCGTGCGTTCGGCAATGCCGCGCGCAGGCGCGACGTGAGCGCAGGCGCCATCGCGCCGCCGGCCTGCGTGACGTAGCGCAGCGAAGTGAGGTCGTATTGCGCGAGCGGCACGCGGTCGAGCAGCAGCGCGTAGGTCGAGGGCACGCCCGAGAAGCCGGTCGCACGCTCGCGCGCGAGCGCTTCGACGACCAGTTGCGGGAACACCGTGTTCGACTCGAGCACGACGCGCGCGCCGACCGCCAGGTGCGTGTGCAAGACAGAAGCACCGTACGAGTAGTAGAACGGCAGCACGCTCACGATGCTGTCGTGCGCGCCGAGCGCGAGGTATTCGACGATCGAGTCGACGTTGCTCGCGACGTTGCGCTCGCTGAGCATCACGCCTTTCGGCGCGCCCGTCGTGCCCGACGTATAGAGGATCGTCGCGAGCGCATCGCCCGCGTGGTGCGCGGTCGCCGGCGCATCGGCGCAAGCGGGCAGCGCGTCCCACGAAACGGTCGTGTCGCTGCGCGCACCCGCGCCGACCGCGACGCGCAGCGCAGGCGTGCCCGGCGCACGCAGTGCTTCGTCGACGTCGGCGCTGCCGGCCGCATGCACGATCGCGCGGGCGCCGCAGTGCTGCAGCCACGGCACGAGGTCGCGCGCACGCGCCTGCGCATTCAACGGCACGGCGACGGCGCCCGCGAGCCAGGCGCCGTAGCACGCGGCCGCTGCCTCGATGCCGTTCGCGAGCACGAGCGCGACGCGGTCGCCGGCGACGACGCCATTGCCGCGCAGCCATGCCGCGAAGCGCGATGCCTGCGACCAGAGTTCGCCGTACGTCGCACTGCGCGTGCCGTCGGCGAGCGCAGCGCGAGCGGGATCGTTCCGCGCGATGGCGGCGATACGGGCACAGAGGGGTGCCGTCTCGCCCATGGGTGCGCCTACGTGGCCAGTCTGCGCGCGAGGTACGCGCCGATGGCGTCGATCGAGTCGAAGTTCGCCGGCGTCATGTCTTCCGGCGGAATCCGGATGGCGAACGCCTGTTCGAGGTGGCCGACCAGCTCGAGGATGCCCGTCGAATCGACGATGCCGCCCCGGATCAGCGAATCGCCGTTGGCGAGCGCCTTGTCGTCATCCGTGAACAGGAAGTTCCTGAGGACGAAGTCCTTTACCTGCCGCTGCAGCTCCAATGCCACGTCGCATCCCCCCTGACCGAACAGCACGCGTTTCTCCCGGCGTGGATTATGCCTGCTGGCGCGCTGCCAAAGGGCCCTCCTATCATCCGGCGTCGCCGACGGAGGGAGCCATGGCCCGCACGCTACTTATGCTCATCGCGATTGCTGCCCTGGTCGCCGGTTGCAACCATGCGCCGCCGCCGGACGCGCCGGTGAGGCAGCCGGGACCCGGAACGGCCGTCGACGTGCAGGAGACGGAAAAGGGACAGGTGCGCGTCGTCGAGGTCGCGGTGGACCTCGAGCATCCGTGGGGCCTCGCGTTCCTCCCCGATGCGCGCATGCTCGTGACCGAGCGCGCGGGACGCTTGCGCATCGTGCAGCCCGACGGCCGCGTGTCCGCGCCATTGGCCGGCCTGCCCGACATCTTCGTCGACGGCCAGGCCGGCCTGCTGGACGTGGCCGTGTCGCCGACGTTCGCCGAGGACGGGCTGGTGTACTTCGCGTTCGCCGAGCCGAGCTTCCGCGGCAACAAGGCCGGCACGGCCGTCGCACGTGCGCGCCTCACCGACACCGCGCTCGAGCAGGTCGAAGTGATCTATCGCCAGGAGCCGAAGCTCTCCAGCGGCACGCACGTGGGATCGCGCCTGGTGTTCGCCGACGACGGCAACCTGTTCGTCACGCAGGGCGAGAACCGCGTGGCGGCGGCGGCGCAGGCGCTCGACAAGCTGCAGGGCAAGCTCGTGCGCATCCGGCCGGACGGCAGCATCCCCGGCGACAACCCGTTCGTCGGACGCGACGACGCACGCCCCGAGATCTGGTCGTACGGCCACCGCAACATGCAGGGCGCCGCGATCAATCCCGCCACCCGCCAGCTATGGACGAGCGAGCACGGGCCGATGGGCGGCGACGAGCTGAACATCCCGCAACCGGGGCGCAATTACGGCTGGCCGATCGTGACGTCCGGCGTCGACTATTCCGGCCAGCCCGTGCCCGGCTCGACAGGCGAGAGCGCGCCGGGCATGGAGCCGCCGCACCATGTGTGGAAGAAGTCGCCGGCGCTGAGCGGCATGGCGTTCTACGACGGCAAGGGCTTGCCGCAGTGGCGTGGCAACCTGTTCCTCGGCGCGCTCGTCGAGGCGAACCTGATCCGGCTCGAGCTCGACGGGGACGAGATCGTGCACGAGGAGCGCCTGCTCGGCGCGCGGCGCGAGCGCATCCGCGACGTGCGTGAAGGTCCCGACGGGATGCTCTGGCTGCTGACCGACGAAGAGCGCGGCAAGCTGCTGCGCATCGAGCCCGGCGCCGTCACGCCGACGAGGCTGTAGCTTCCGGAGCGTTCGTCGTGCGCAGGAAGTGCGCGTGCAGCAGCATCGTCGACAGCACACCGACGAACGCCTGGTTGTCGGCGAAGCCCGTGGCCTTGCCGGCGCGGCACTTGTCGACGAGGCGGCCCACGGCGGTCGCGTCGAAGTAACCGGCTTCGCGGATGCGCTCGGGGCTGGTCAGCTCCGCGACATAGTCGAGCGGCTCGCCGTCGAAGAAGAAGCTCTGGCTGTCGGGCGCGCGGTACGGTTGCTTCGTGCGTTCGAGCACGTCGAGCGGCAGCAGGTCGGCGAGCGCGCGTCGCAGCACGTGCTTTTCCGTCATGCCACGGATCTTGAAATGCTGCGGCAGCCGGCTCGCGAACTCGATGACGCGGTGGTCGAGGAACGGATAGCGGCCCTCGATCGAGTTCGCCATCGCGACGCGGTCGCCCTGCGCCGACAGCAGGTAGCCCGCGAGCAGCGACTTCGCCTCGACGTACTGGTCGCGCGCGAGCGGCTGCCACGACATGATCTCCGGCGGCAGCGTGCGCTCGTAGAACGCGAGCGGATCCCACTCGCCGGCTTCCGCGCGCAACTCCGGCGACAGCAGCGCGAGCGCGCGTCGCGACGTCGTCCAGCGCGGCACGTGCGCGAAGATCGGGCGGTCGATGTGCTCCATGCCGCTGCCGAAGAACGACTGCGCGAACGCCTCGTTCGCGACGGGCGAATTGCCGAGGTAGCCGTACAGCCGGCCGAGCAGCTTCGGCCGCAGCTTCGAGCCGGGCTGCCGCGCCCAGAAGCGGCGCACCTTCGCCTCCTTGAACAGGTCGTAGCCGCCGAACACCTCGTCGGCGCCTTCGCCCGTGAGCACCACCTTGTAGCCCTGCTCGCGCACGAGCCGCGACAGCATCATCAGCGGAACCGGCGCCGTGCGCAGCACCGGCTGCTCGGCGTGCGCGATGAGCTTCGGGAACAGCATGCCGATGTCGCGCCGCGTGCAGCGCACCGATGTGTGCTCGGTGCCGAGGTGGCGGACCATCACCTGCTGGTGCACGCTCTCGTCGAATTCCTTGTCCTCGAACGCCACCGAGAACGTGCGCACGGGCGTGTCGGTGAAGCCGCGGATCAGTGCGACGATGCCGGACGAGTCCAGGCCGCCGCTGAGGTATGCGCCGACGGGAACGTCCGCGCGCAGTTGTATGCGCACGGCGTCGACGAGCAGCTCGCGCAGGTCGCGCACGGCATCGTCGAACGATCCCGACAGGGCCGCGCTGCGTCGGCCGTCGGGTGCGGTGGCGGGGAACGTCCAGTCCCACCAGCGCCGCACGTTCGGCGCGCCGCCGTCCTCGATCGTGAGCAGGCAGCCCGGCGGCAGGCTGCTGATGTCGCGGAACACGGTGTCCGGCTCGACCGGCGACCAGAAGTTCAGCGCCTGCACGAGACCGCGCGGATCGAGTGCCGCGCGCTCGGGCAGCACGGCGAGCAGCGCCTTCGCCTCGGACGCGAACCAGAGCTTGCCGCGCGCCTGCGTCCAGAACAGCGGGCGGATGCCGGCGCGATCGCGTGCGAGCACGAAGCGCTTGCGCGCGCCGTCCCACAGCGCGATCGCGAACTGCCCGTTGAGGTGCTCGACGAAGCGGTCGCCGTAGCGGTCGTACAGATGCACGATCACTTCGGTGTCGGACTGCGTGTAGAAGCGGTGGCCCTGCGCCTCGAGCGACGCGCGCAGCTCGACGTAGTTGAAGATCTCGCCGTTGAACACGACCCACGCCGTGCGCGCCTCGTTGTGGATCGGCTGGTCGCCGCTCACGAGGTCGATGATCGACAACCGCGCGTGCGCAAGGCCGATGCCGGGCGCCACGTGGTAGCCGAAGCCGTCGGGGCCGCGGTGGCGCAGCGTGCCGATCATGCGGCGGAGCAGCGCGTGGCTGTCGTCCGCCGTCGCCGTGCCGCTGAAACCTGCGATTCCGCACATGTCTCAGTGTGCCTGCGCGCGTGAGCTCGAGCGCGCATCCTCGCACGCGCGCAACGTGTCGGCTGCGACGCTGCGCCAGTCGCGCGAGAAACGCCGGGTGAGCGCGGCCGTGTCCCATTGGCGCGCGAGCGCCGCAGCGATGCCGTCGCCGAGCGCCCGCGCGTCGCGCGGCGGAACGAGCACGGCCGATTCTGCGTCCACGACCTCGGGAATGCCGCCCACCGGCGTCGACACCACGGGCAGTCCGCACGCCAGCGCTTCGACCAGCACGTTCGGGTGTCCTTCGGAATAGCTCGGCAGCGCCAGCAGGTCGGACGCGACCATCCAGCGCGCGACGTCGACCGGCGCGAGCGCGCCGACCAGGCGCAGGCGGCCGTTCGAAGCGGCGGCGAGCCGCTCCAGCTCGGGTTGCATCGGCCCGCCGCCGACCATCACGAGCACGAGGCGTGGATCGTTCGCGGCGAGCGCTTCGCAGGCCTGCACGAGCTCGCGCAGGCCCTTCTCGGGCACGAGACGGCCCACGTACAGCACGATGCGCGAAGTGGCGTCGAGCGCGAGCGCGCCGCGCGCTGCCGCGCGATCGCCGCGCTTGAATACGCTCGCGTCGCAACCGTTCGGGATGACGCGCACGCGCTCGGCGTGCGCGCCGTACGCTTCGACGGCGAGCCGCGCGAGGTCCGCGCTGACCACGAGCAGGCGGTCGGCGCGGCGCACGACGGGGCGCGTGAGTCGCCTGCTCACGGCATCGCGGACGCGCAGGTCGGAGCCGCGCGCGCCCGCAACGAACGGCAGGCGCTCGCGCAGCGCGACGCGCATCGCGCCGTAGGCGTCGGGATACAGCCAATACGAAAGCACGACGTCGGGCTTGTAGGCGGCGACGGGCTGCGCGAGCGCGCGAGCGCACATCACGCCGTTGAACGGGCGGCTCACGAGCGGCAGCACGGGATAGCTCGCGAACTCGACGTCGAGCCCGGCGCTCGCGGCGTCGGGTGCGGGCGGCCGGAACGTGTAGCTGCGCGGGAGCGCCCAGCGCGGGTACACCGCGGTCGGCACGAACACGCGCAACTCCGCCTCGCGCGCGAGCTCGCGCAGTGTCTGCGCGATCGGTCGACCGCGCGTCGGCTCGCCGGCGATCGGGAACTGCGAGGTGACGACCGCGATGCGCATCAGCCGGAGTACGGGCCGAACGTCGTGTCCAGGCCGCTGCGCAGGCCGATGCGCGGCTTCCAGCCGAGCGTTTCGCGCGCCGCGGTCAGGTCGAAGTTCGCGAGCGGCGCGAGCGAGCGCACGCGGTAGCGCGTCAGCGGCACGTCGCGCTTCAGCACCTTGCCGAGCAGCTCGACGCCGTGCGCGAGCAGCATGAACATGCCGGTCGGCACGCGCACCACCTTCAGCGACGGACCGACGCGCTGGCGGCAGCGCGCCAGGTACTCGCCCTGGTCGACCTGCTCGGGATCGACCACGTTGAACAGCTGGCCGTTCGCTTCCGGCAGCCGCGCCGCGAGGATCAGCGCGTCGACCACGTCGTCGAGGTAGACGAGCGGCAGCACCTGCTGCGCCGGACCGATCGCGAACCAGCGCCCGGCGATCGCGACCGTGCCGTTCGGCGTGACGCGCTCGGAGCCGGGGCCGACGATCTGCCCGGGCCGCACGATCACCGCGGGCAGGCCGCGGCTCGCGCACGCCTCGCGCACGAAGTTCTCCGCCGCGAGCTTGGTCTGCGTGTAAGCACCGCGCTTCTGCGGCTGCGGTTCCAGCGCGGACGACTCGACGACGCGCACGGTGGGATCGCGACCCGCGTGGTCCAGCACGCTGAGCGAGCTCACGTAGACGAGCCGCGACGTGCCGTGCGCCAGGCACGATTCGACGACGTTGCGCGTGCCCCACGTGGTGCCCGCCTCGAAATCGCGCAGGCTGCCCTTCATCGCGGCGCCGACGTGGTAGACGAGCTTCGCGCCCGCGACCGCGTGGTCGACGATCCGCGGGTCGCCGAGGTCGCCGACGACCACTTGCACGCCGGGGTCGTCGGCATAGGCGGCGAGCGGCTTGCGCACGAGCACGCGCACGGTTTCGCCGCGCCGGCGCAGCGCGGCGACGAGCGCGCGGCCGAGCAGGCCCGCGGCGCCCGTCACCAGCGTGTCGACGGGCGCGAGCTCGGTGTAGCGCGACTCCAGCGTCGCGGTGCGCTCGGCATCGGCGCGCGCGCATGCCGGTTCCAGCAGTGCGATTGCGCGACGACCTTCGTCCGCGTCCACCGGCGGTGCGCGACCTTCGTGCAGCGCGCGCGCGAATCCTTCGGCGCCGGCCTGGATGCCGGGCGACGGGCGCAGCATGCCGGTCAGGAAGCGCACCACGTTCCACGGGATCAGGAACGTGTCGCGCAACGCGAACAGCGCGCCGCCCACGAACATGCCGAGGAACTTCGGCCCGGGCAGCACGCGTCGGAACGTGCAGGTTTGCAGGAAGCGGTCGATCTCGATCGTGCCGCGCGTCCCGCGCACCACGAGCCTGCTTTCCATCGGGCGCGACGTCCACGACAGCAGGAAGCGCCCGCAGCCGCGCGGCCCGCGCACCTCGCCGTGCCATTCGTCGAACTCGAGGTTCGGCTGCGTGCCCGACGAGCGATAGTGGATGTCGGCGTTCGCCAGCGGCCCGAGGAACGCCTCGAGCGTGTACAGCGCGTGCACGCCGAGGTCGCGCAGCGGATAGGAACCCTGCGCGACGACCGCCGGGAGCGGGCCGCCCGCGTATGCCGGGTATTCCGAGCTGCGCAGGATGTCGACCATCACGATGTCGCCGCACGCGCCCGACTGCACGATCGCGAGCGCCTTCAGCACCACCGGGTCGAAGCGATCGGAGTGGTTCACCGACAGGCGTAGCCCGAGCTCGCGCGCGCGCGCGATGAGCGCGTCGCATTCGGCGACGGACTCCGCCAGCGGCTTCTCCACGAACACGTGGCAGCCCATCTCGAGCGCCTGCATCGCGATCGCGAAATGCGATACCGGCGGCGTGAGCACGTAGACCGCGTGCGGCTTCGCGTGCGCGAGCCCGTCGAGCGACGCGGCCACGGCGCCGACCTTGTGCTTCGCCGCGAGCGCATTTGCCGCCTCCTGGTTCGGATCGCACAAGCCCACGAGCTCGACGAAATCCAGGCGCGACAGCGCAGCGAGATGGTGCCCGGCGACGTAACCGGCTCCGACGACGGCGATCCTCAGCTTCGATTCCCTGTCCACTTCCCTGTCCTCAGTGCGTCGCGCCGTTGCGCGCGCGCAGCGTTTCCGTGACGCGTGCGAGAACGTTCGCAACGCGGTTGTCCCAGCTCTGGTCGGCGACGGCCGCGACGCGATCGCTCGCCGCGCCCGGCGCATCGCCGGCGAGCGCGGCCTCGCACGCGGCGAGGAACTGCTCGCGCGTGTCGGCGATCGCGACGACGTGCGCGAACTTCTCGATCTCCGCGTTGCGCGCGCTCACCACCGGCTTGCCGGTCGCGAGGTACTCGCGCAACTTGAGCGGATTCGCGTTCTTCACCTGCTGCGTCTGCCGGTATGGAATGAGCGCGACGTCGAACGCCTTCGCCCAGGCGGGCAGCGTTTCGTACGGCTGCGCGCCGACCAGGCGCACGTTCGGCAGCGCGGCGAGCGCGCTCACGTCGACGGCGGCGTAGCCGATCAGCAGGAACGCCCACTGCGGCCGCGCACGCGCGAGCCACTCGATGAGATCGAGGTCGATCCATTCGTGCAGCGACCCGAAGTAGCCGATCACGGGCCGCGCAAGCCCGCGCGCGCCGGCCGGCAGCTCGGTGGCCGGATCGAACGCGCGCGCGAACAGCTCGACGTCGACGCCGTGCGGCGCATAGGTGGCCGCCGCGTTCATCGTGCGCTTGCGCTCGAGCAGCGCCGGCGGTGCGACGAACAGCAGGTCCGCGGTCGCGCTGAGCTCGCGGTCGCGTTGCTCGATGAGCGCGCTGTCGACGCCCGGGTGCGCCGCGTAATCGTCGATGCAGTAGTAGACGCACAGCGACTCGCCGAGCCGGCGCGCGAGGAAGCCGGGATGCGGCACGACGAACCACGAGATGCGGCGCGCGAACCCGACTGCGCGCATCGCCCGGCGCACGGCCCACGCGCCGAAGCGGCGGTTCAGCGAGTCGACGAACGGGAGCCGCCGCCACGGCAGCTGCGGGACCGTGCAGTGCCAGAGCCCCGGCTGTACCTCGCGCGGCTTGCGCAGCGCGGCGAAGAGCTTCGCGAAGCTGCGCCGGAAATCGCGCCCGCTCGCCGACGGTGCGCGCATGCCGGGCGAGTCGACGTAGAGCAACGGCACGCGCCGCGCGAGTCGCGTCGCGATGTGGTGGCTGCTCGTGCGGTTCTCGGAGTGCCAGCCGTTGCCGAAGTAGACGATCCCGCAGCCCGCCAGCGCGTCGGCCGGTTCACTCATTGCGCCACCAGCAGGCGAGCCACACCGTGCCGCCATAGAACATCCAGTCCTTCTGCAGGTTCGGGATGCGGTCGAGGTGCGGGGACAGGCGCCGCAATGCCGGCGAGAAAAACGTCACGAGGCATTGGCGGCCGAGCTGCGACATGCGTGCGATCGTCGCGTCGACGTCCTTCATGTAGTACATCACCTCGCACGCGGTGACGAGGTCGAAGCGGCCGCGCTCGTCGCCCCACGGCTGCGTGAAGATGTCGGTTGCCGCGAACTGCGCATTCGGCACCGCGACGCGCGCGCGCTCCACGGCCTTCGCACTCACGTCGATGCCGTAGACCTGGTCGGCCAGCGCCGTGAAATGCCGCGTCTGGTGGCCTTCGCCGCAACCGATCTCGAGGATGGAGGCGACGCGCCCGAACGTGCGCGTGACGAGCGCGTCCGTCGCCGCGAACCGCGCGCGCTCCATGTTCGAATCCATGTCCCACGGATCCGGCATCGAGTACGCGAGCTCCATGCGCCCGTGGTTGTCCGCCGCGCCGACGCCGCGCATCGCGTACTTCATCCACGTGCGGCGCGCAGCCTTGCGCATGAGCGTCAGGACGGATGGCATCGATGGGGTCCGGGAGGTCGTGGTGGGTTGGCCGCGCGCGCGATCGCGGCTTCGTGCTTCAGGCGTAACGACGGCGCTTGCGCAGCGCGTTCCACGTGTAGTGCACCATGTAGCGCGCCGCCGAGAGCACGTTGAGCTTCTCGATGTCGCGGTAGATGCGCCACTGCCAGCCGGACGCGCGCAATTTGTTGCCCGACAGCGACGCGTTGCGGACCAGGTAGAACGCGAGCGGTTCGTCGTGGTCGAACCGCACGGCAGTGCCGGCGCTGCGCACGAGCTCGAGCCAGAACACGTAGTCCTCGTGGCCCACGCGGCGGAAACGCACGTCGGGCGCGACGCTGCGGTCGTACATGCCGGTGAGGTTGCCGATGTGGTTGCTCTTCAGCATGTCGGTGTGCGACACGCGCGCCGGCGGCATCACGTCGCTGAGCACCTTGCCGTCCTCGGCGATGCGGCGATATCCGCTGTAGCTGATCTTCGCGCCACTGGTGCGCATGTGCGCGACCTGCAGCTCCAGCTTGCGCGGATGCCACCAGTCGTCGCTGTCGAGGAAAGCGATGAGAGCGGTGCCCGCCGCCGCGATGCCGGCGTTGCGGGCGGCGGCCACGCCACCGTTCTGCGACTGGCGCAGCGGCCGGATGCGCGCGTCGTCCGCGGCGTAGCGCTCGATCAGCTGCCAGGTGTCGTCCGTCGAGCAGTCGTCGACGATCAGCAGCTGCCAGTCGCGGAATGTCTGCGCGCGCACGCTGGCGACGGAACGCTCGATGAACGCCGCCGCGTTGTACGCGGGCATCACGATGCTGACGCCCGCGTGGCTCGCGCCTGCCGTATCCATGCTCCCCGCCCCCTGCGGGTGGACCCTGGTCGCGCGAAAGGCGCGCTACTCGAAACCGTTCGCGAACAGCGGGGTTTCGCCCGGAATTATATCGGACAGCGCAAAACCGATGCCACCGGAAGTGCGGTGTTCCCAGCCCCACTTGCGCGGCGGAGCGACGCGGAACTGCGTGTTCGCGGGCGGCGCGGTGGGACGAATCCAGAAATTGACGCTCTCGTCGTACGTCGCGTAGAGCGAGTTCGCCATCGCGGCGAGCTGCGGATTGGGCGTGCCCGCCACGCGCGCGAAGTAGTCGCCCCACGCCACCTGCGCGGCGACGTCCAGCGCGTGCTCGGCATCGGACGTGTCGACATTGCCGTCGCTGCCGTCGGCGAGCATCGCGTAGCGCGGCGACGCGAGCGTGCCGCCGTAGTCGTTGTCCGCCGTGATGCGCACGGTCGCGCGCAGGAACGCGCCGAAGCGCGCGAGGAATTGCGCCGTCGCGAGGTCCTCGCCGGTCGCGTACGCGCGCACCACGGCGTCGGACAGCAGCGCGCTCATCCACGACGACGCGCCGTAGCTCGCGTCGGCCCAGTCGCCGTCGTGCTGCGAGCCGAGATGGTAGAGACCTCCGTCGATGCGGTTCGCGGGGATCGGCGGCGTCCCGTTCTGGTGCGTGCGGAAATCGCTGAGGATCTGCGTCACTTCGTTCGCGCGCGGCGTGGTGCCGAGCACCTCGTACGCGATCACCTTGCCGAGCAGCTTGAACGCGGCATGGCGCTCGGTCCAGAAGCCGATGCCGGACGACCACACGTGGCCGAAGCCGCTCTGGCCGGTCGATGCGGCCGCGATCTTCGCCGGCATCTGCGGGTCGCCGGTGAGCCAGTAGATGTACGCGAGGCACTCGTTGTACGTGTACTTCGTGTCGCCCGGCGCCAGCGAGAACGAACCGTTCGCGTCGGTGCGCGCCGCGTAGTACTGCCCGGCCTGCACCGCTTCGCGGAGCGCGAAGAAGCTGCCGCTGCGCTCGTACAGCGCGAAGATCGTGGCCGAGCGGTCGTACAGCCACGGCTCGCGGTCGGTTCGGAATTGCGGGTACAGCGACGTCGGCACCGACGGATCGTCGCGCCACACTTCGGTGTACGTGTTGTTCTTGTGCGCGCGTTCCGCTTCCTGGAACGCGGGCCAGTGCGCCGTCGCGTCCATCGTCGTGGGGTTGTCGCGCGCCGGCGTGTTCGTCGCGTCGAACGCGCGCTTGCGCACGGAGGAAAGGCCGCCGTTCACGAGCCAGAACGAGGGCAGCACCGCGTAGACGTCGGGCTCGGTCACGCCGTCCGCCGTCACGTAGAGGCCGGAATTCACGGTGTGCCACGAGCCGCGCGGGTCCTGCAGCGTCGGCACGTTCAGGGTGCGCGCGGGCCCGCCCCATTCGACCGTGATCGTGTCGAACGCGGGGAACGCGACCGGCAGCGAGCGCTCGAGCTGGATCAGCACGATGCGCACGGACGTGCCGTCGAGCGACGGCGTGAGGCGGTGGCGCCACGGCGTGAGCTGCTCGACGTGCGCGGCGATCTCCACGCCCTGGCGCATCACGCGCACGTTCGCGAGCTGCGCGACGGTCAGCGAACCGCGCGGGAACGGCACGCCGAACGTGATGCGGCGCGACGAGCCGGCCGGCACGCCTTCGGTCGGCCGCAGCTGGACGTCGATGCTCCCGGACGGCACGGCGGGGGCGAAGAACGGCTCGGGAGCGGCGTGCGCCGCGAGCGGCAGCAGGGCGACGAGGAACACCACGAAGCGTGCGAGAGTCGGCATGGCGGGGACCTCGGCGGGCGCGGCGGGTCGGCGGAAAAGGCCGGCGCAGTGCCCGCATTGTAGGCCGGTGCGTGTCGCGAGGACATCGCGCTACCGCGATCCGGCGCGCTTCGCTAGAATCGGGCGCAGGCGCGTGGATTCGCGCGCGAAACCTGGCACGGAGTCGTAGTTCGAACGAACACGATCACCATGACGCGAACCGGAACCCACAACTAGCAGCTCCGCTCCCGCGCATCCCGAGTTTCCTCGAAAGGGCGCCCGAGCGCCCTTTTTTGTTGCCCGCGACGGCAACGCACGAGAATCCGAACATGATCCAGATCACCCTTCCCGACGGCAGCAAGCGTCCGTTCGACGCGCCCGTCTCCATCGCCGAGCTCGCGGCCTCGATCGGCCCCGGCCTCGCCAAGGCCGCGCTCGCCGGCAAGGTCGACGGCAAGCTCGTCGACACGTCGTACCGCATCGGTTCCGATGCCGCCGTCGAGATCGTCACCGACAAGCATCCCGACGCGCTCGAGATCGTGCGTCACTCGACGGCGCACCTGCTCGCGCAGGCGACGCAGCGCCTGTTCCCCGACACCCAGGTCACGATCGGCCCGGTCGTCGAAAACGGCTTCTATTACGACTTCAAGCGCGACACGGCCTTCACGACGGAGGACCTCGAGAAGATCGAGGCCGAGATGAAGAAGATCGCCGCCGAGGCGCTGCCGATCCAGCGCAGCGTGATGGCCAAGGACGACGCGATCGCGCTGTTCAAGGGCAAGGGCGAGCACTTCAAGGCCGAGATCATCGACGACATCATCCCGGCCGGCGAGGAAATCTCGCTGTACGGGCAGGGCGACTGGCTCGACCTCTGCCGCGGCCCGCACGTGCCGAACACGGCGAAGCTCGGCGCGTTCAAGCTGATGCGCGTGTCGGGCGCCTACTGGCGCGGCGACCAGAACAACGCACAGCTGCAGCGCGTGTACGGCACCGCCTGGCTGAACGAGAAGGACCTCAAGGCCTACCTCCACATGCTGGAAGAGGCCGAGAAGCGCGACCACCGCAAGATCGGC
The DNA here is from genome assembly GCA_937996755.1 of uncultured Pseudomonadota bacterium. Classification (GTDB taxonomy): domain Bacteria; phylum Pseudomonadota; class Gammaproteobacteria; order Xanthomonadales; family Ahniellaceae; genus CALKUS01. The sequence goes on from CALKUS010000161.1 coordinate 26,566, forward strand.
AAGGCGCAGGACCTCTTCCACATGCAGGAAGAGGCGCCGGGCCTCGTGTTCTGGCATCCGAAGGGCTGGGCCATCTGGCAGGCCGTCGAGCAGAAGATGCGCCGCGTCTACCGCGAGTCGGGCTACCAGGAAGTGCGCTGTCCGCAGGTGCTCGATCGCTCCCTCTGGGAGAAGACGGGGCACTGGGAGAACTACCGCGACAACATGTTCACCACGTCGTCGGAGAACCGCGACTACGCGCTCAAGCCGATGAACTGCCCCGGCCACGTGCAGGTGTTCAAGCACGGGCTGCACAGCTACCGCGACCTGCCGATCCGCTACGGCGAATTCGGCGCGTGCCACCGCAACGAGCCGTCGGGCGCCCTGCACGGCCTCATGCGCGTGCGCGGCTTCACGCAGGACGACGGCCACATCTTCTGCATGGAATCGCAGATCGAGGCGGAGGTCGTCGCGTTCCACGGCCAGGCCATGGACGTGTACGGCCACTTCGGCTTCACGGACGTGAAGCTCAAGCTGGCGTTGCGCCCGGACAAGCGCATCGGCGACGACGCCCAGTGGGACCACGCCGAGGCCACGCTGCGCGCCGGACTGGCCGCCTGCGGGGTGGAATGGGAGGAACTGCCCGGCGAGGGCGCCTTCTACGGCCCGAAGATCGAATACCACCTGAAGGACTCGATCGGGCGCGCCTGGCAGGTGGGCACGATGCAGGTCGATTTCTTCATGCCGGGCCGCCTCGGGGCGGAATACGTGGCCGAGGATTCGGGCCGCCGGACGCCCGTGATGCTGCACCGGGCCATCGTGGGCAGCTTCGAGCGCTTCATCGGCATGCTGATCGAGCACCACGCCGGCCAGATGCCGGCCTGGCTGGCCCCGATCCAGGCCGTCGTGATGAACATCACGGACGCGCAGGCCGATTTCACGGGGTCGGTGGCGAAAACCCTTGCGAATCAAGGCCTCCGGGTCCAGGCCGATTTGCGCAACGAGAAGATCGGCTATAAGATTCGCCAGCACACGCTGCAGCGCGTGCCGTATCTCCTGGTCGTGGGCGACCGCGAAAAGGAAAACGGCAGCGTTGCGGTGCGCGCGCGTTCCGGTGAGGACCTCGGCTCGATGAGCGTCGAGGCGTTCGCCGAGAAGCTGCGCGCGGAGTCGGCGGCGGGCTAGGAGCCCGTTGCGAAACAGGAGATCGCGACACACGCGACGCTGCTCCGGGGAACGGGCGGCGGGGCGTCCGCGTCGCGATCGTCGATGAACCCGAGTTGGAGGATTCCCGAATCGCTACGGACAACAAGATCACCCGGAAGAACCTCGAGATCAGGGTCCCGCGGGTACGCGTGATCGGCGCGGATGGTGCCCAGCTGGGCATCCTCACCCGCGACGAAGCGCTGGCCATCGCGGAAGAGTCTGCGCTCGACCTCGTCGAGATCCAGCCGACTGCGGACCCGCCGGTCTGCAAGATCATGGATTTCGGCAAGTACAAGTTCGACCTGCAGAAGAAGGCGAACGCGGCGAAGAAGAAGACGAAGCAGCAGGAGATCAAGGAGCTGAAGTTCCGCCCGACCACGGACGACGGCGACTACAACATCAAGCTCCGCAACCTGCGCCGTTTCATCGCCGAGGGTGACAAGGTCAAGATCACGATTCGCTTCAAGGGCCGCGAAATGGCGCACACCGAGCTCGGGCTCGCGATGGCGCAGAAGATCGAGGCCGACGTGAAGGACGAGGTGACCATCGAGCAGTGGCCGCGCCTGGAAGGCCGCCAGATGCACATGATGATCGCCCCCAAGAAGAAGTAACCCGTCGCGCGGAACGCGCGACACGATGTGGTCCTCTCTCCCCACCGGGGAGAGAGCAAAGAGAGAGGGGGGACGTAGCTCCGATCTCGCGCCACATCGAACGAAGGAAGATGTGGTCCTCTCTCCCCACCGGGGAGAGAGCACAGAGAGAGGGGGGGTAGCTCCGATCTCGCGCCACATCGAACGAAGGACCGCTTTACCGGTCGCCATTGCGGTCGGCGCAACAAGAGAGGAACCCGTCGGGGTGTTGCACTCGCCCTGGCATACAAGCAGGCCACGAGCAGGACGGAAAGCGCGAGGCGACTCGCCGCTCGAGCCAGTCACTAAAGAGAAGGTAGGAGCACTGCAATGCCGAAGATGAAGACCAACCGGGCCGCTGCCAAGCGGTTCCGCAAGACGGCGTCGGGCAAGTTCAAGTGTGGCCATGCGTTCAAGAGCCACATCCTGACGAAGAAGTCGCAGAAGCGTAAGCGCAACCTGCGCCAGACCAACCACGTACGTGCCGAGGACGCCGGTCGCGTCGCTCGCATGCTGCCGTACGCATAAGGGAGGACTGACCCATGGCACGAGTCAAGCGTGGTGTAACGGCACGCCGCCGCCACAAGAAGATCATCGCCAAGGCCCGCGGTTACTACAACGCGCGCCGCAAGGTATTCCGCGTCGCCAAGCAGGCGGTCACGAAGGCGGCCCAGTACGCCTACATCGGCCGCAAGCAGCGCAAGCGCCAGTTCCGCGCGCTCTGGATCGTCCGCATCAACGCGGCCGCTCGACAGTACGGACTGAGCTACAGCCGCCTGATCAACGGCCTCAAGAAGGCCGGCATCGGGATGGACCGCAAGGTCCTGGCGGACCTCGCGGTGCACGACATCGCGGCGTTCGGCAAGGTGGCGGAGAAGGCGAAGGCCGGCCTGGCCGCGTAGCGACTACGACCGCGGCCGCTCCCGCGGCCGCGGATCGAAGATCAAATGCGTGGGGAAGGGGCTGTGCTCCTTCCCCACGTTCGTTTCAGGAACCACGGATGAACGATTCGACGCTTTCCATCGAGCCGATGCTGGCGCAGGTCGCAGCCGCCGAAACGCTCGATGCGCTGGAATCCGCGCGCGTGTCGCTGCTCGGCAAGAGCGGCGCCGTCACCGAGCAGCTGAAGGCGCTCGGCAAGCTGCCGCCCGACCAGCGCAAGGCGCAGGGCGAGCGCATCAACGTGGTGAAGGAGCGGCTGCAGGACGCGATCGCCGCGCGCCGGTCGCTGCTCGAGGAAGCCGCCTTCGCGCAGCGCCTCGCGTCCGAACGGATCGACGTCACCATGCCGGGGCGCGACGCGACGGTCGGCTCGCTGCATCCGATCACGCGCACGCTCGAGCGCATCACCACGATCTTCGCCCGCTTCGGCTATCGCCTCGCCGAGGGGCCCGAGGTCGAGGACGACTACCACAACTTCGAAGCGCTGAATTTCCCGCCGCACCATCCGGCGCGCGCGATGCACGACACGTTCTACCTGCCGGACGGACGCCTGCTGCGCACGCACACGTCGCCCGTGCAGATCCGCGCGATGAAGTCGGCGCATCCGCCGTTGCGCGTGATCGCCGCGGGCAAGGTGTACCGCAGCGATTCCGACCAGACGCACTCGCCGATGTTCCACCAGGTCGAGGGCCTGCTGGTCGACGAGACGTCGAGCTTCGCCGACCTCAAGGGCACGCTCGCGCAGTTCGTTTCCGCGTTCTTCGAGCGCGACTTCGAGATGCGCTTCCGCCCGTCGTACTTCCCGTTCACCGAGCCGTCGGCGGAAGTCGACATCCGCTGGCAGAAGCCGGACGGCAGCGAGTCGTGGCTCGAGGTGCTCGGCTGCGGCATGGTGCACCCGAACGTGCTGCGCGAGTGCGGCATCGATCCCGAGCGCTACACCGGCTTCGCGTTCGGCCTCGGCGTCGAGCGCTTCGCGATGTTGCGCTACGGCGTGAACGACCTGCGTGCGTTCTTCGAGAACGACCTTTCGTTCCTGCGGCAGTTCGCCTAGACGAACCGTGACGGGCGGGAACGACGGTACGTCCACCCGTCATTCCCGCGAAGGCGGGAATCCATTGTCGGGTTCGCGGAAGAGCAAGATGGATTCCCGCTTTCGCGGGAATGACGATGCCAAGGTACTCGAATGAAATTCTCCGAAAACTGGCTGCGCTCCCTCGTCGACCTGAAGGCGCCGCGCGCCGAGCTCGCGCATCGGCTGACGATGGCGGGCCTGGAAGTGGAAGGCATCGAGGCGTATGACGCTTCGCTCGCGGGCGTCGTCGTGGCCGAGATCGTCGGCGCGGAGAAGCATCCGCAGGCCGACAAGCTGCAGGTGTGCCGCGTGAACGCGGGCGGCGAGGAGCTGCAGATCGTGTGCGGCGCGCCGAATGCGCGCGTGGGCCTGAAGGCGCCGCTCGCGACGATCGGCGCGACGCTGCCGAACGGCGTCACGATCAAGGCCGCGAAGCTGCGTGGCGTGGAGTCGTTCGGCATGCTGTGCTCCGCGACCGAGCTCGGGCTGGGCAGCGACACGAGTGGCCTGCTGGAGCTGCCCGCCGAGCTCGTCGTGGGCACGCCACTCGCGCAGGCGCTCGAGTTGCCCGACGCGAGCATCGAGCTGAAGCTCACGCCGAACCGCCCGGACTGCCTCGGGCTCGAAGGCCTCGCGTCGGAAGTCGCGACGCTGTTCGACGTGCCGCGCCGCTCGCCGGACGCGTCGCCCGTCGCGGCAGTCACGAACGAGACGCGCAAGGTTTCGCTCGCCGCGCCCGAGCGCTGCCCGCGCTTCTGCGGCCGCGTCGTCACGGGCATCGACCCGCGCGCGCGCACGCCGCTGTGGATGGCGGAACGCCTGCGGCGCAGCGGCCTGCGCCCGATCAGCGCGATCGTGGACTGCACGAACTACGTGATGCTCGAGCTCGGCCAGCCGCTGCACGCGTTCGACCACGCGAAGCTGCGCGGCGAGATCGTCGTGCGCCCGGCGCGCGAGGGCGAAACGCTGAAGCTGCTCGACGGCCGCGAAGTGACGCTCGACCCGCAGTTCCTCGTCGTCGCCGACGAGCGCGAAGCCGTCGCGCTCGGCGGCATCATGGGTGGCGAAGCGACGAAGGTCACCGACGCGACGACCGACGTGTTCATCGAGGCCGCGCATTGGGTGCCGGCCGCGATCATCGGTCGCGCACGCCGCCTCGGCATGCACACCGACGCGTCGCATCGCTTCGAGCGCGGCGTCGATCCCGAGCTGCCGCGCCGCGCCGTCGAGCGCATGACGCGATTGCTCATCGACATCGCGGGCGGCAAGCCCGGCCCGATGATCGAGGCGGTCGAGCGCGCGCACCTCGCGCCGCACTCGCCGGTCGCGGTGCGCCGCGCGCGCGTGCAGCGCGTGCTCGGCATGGACGTTCCCGACGCGCGCATCGCGAGCATCCTGCGCGGCCTCGACATGCGCGTCGAGGAAACCGCGGAGGGCTGGATCGTGGTCCCGCCGTCGCGCCGCTTCGACATCGCGATCGAGGAAGACCTCATCGAGGAGATCGCGCGGGTGCACGGTTACGACCACGTGCCCGTCCATGCGCCGCGCGGCGAGATCGCGCCGGCGATGGACAGCGAAACGCGCGTGCCCGTCGCGGACGCGCGTCGCCTGCTCGCCGCCGCGGGTTACGCCGACTGCGTCGAGCTCGCGTTCGTCCCGCAGGCGTTGCTCGATGCCTGGGGCGCGGGCGAGGGCGCGCTCGCGCTCGCGAACCCGTTGTCCGCGGAGCTGGGCACGATGCGCAGCCTGTTGTTGCCGGGGCTCGTCGAGGCGCTCAAGCGCAACGTCGCCCGCCAGCAACCGCGCGTGCGCCTCTTCGAAGTGGGCAATGCGTTCGGCCGCGGCATCGGCGCGTTCGACCAGTCCCTGCGCGTGGCCGCCGTCGCCACCGGCGCGGCGCAGGCCGAGCAGTGGGGCGCAAAGGCGCGCGACGTCGACTACTTCGACCTGAAGGGCGACCTCGAGCGCCTGGCCGGGCTCGCCGGCGCGACGCTCGAGTTCCGGCCGGGCGACGCGCCGTTCCTGCACCCGGGCAAGTCGGCGCGCGTGTTCCTGCGCGGCGCGCCCGTCGGCTGGATCGGGCACCTCCATCCGCGCCTGCTGAAGGCGCTGGGCGTCGACGGCGACGTGGTCGCGTTCGAGGCCGACCTGGAGCCGTTGCTCGCGCGGCCGATCCCGCGTGCCGCCGAGGTGTCGCGCCTGCCGCGCGTACGCCGCGACATCGCCGTTGTCGCCCCCCGGGCGGTACCGTTCGCGGGGGTTGCGGCGACCATCCGTCAGGCCGTGGGGCCGCTGCTGGTGGACCTCGTGCTGTTCGATGAATTCACCGGCGGAAACTTGAGCCCCGGTTCGCGTAGTCTCGCTATAGGCTTGATTTTGCAGGACCATTCACGCACTCTTACGGACCAGGATGCGGACCGATCGGTGACCGCGGCCCTGGATGCGCTGGCGCGGGAACACGACGTGAAGCTGCGGGGTTGAGATGGCGCTGACCAAGGCGGAGATGGCCGAGCGGTTGTTCGAGAACGTCGGCCTGAACAAGCGCGAGGCGAAGGAATTCGTCGACGCGTTCTTCGAGGTCGTGCGCGAGGCGCTGGAGCGGGGCGAGCAGGTGAAGCTGTCCGGATTCGGCAACTTCGACCTCCGCCGCAAGAACCAGCGCCCGGGTCGCAACCCCAAGACGGGCGAAGAGATTCCCATCTCCGCGCGTCGTGTGGTCACGTTCCGCCCGGGGCAGAAGCTGAAGGTGCGCGTCGAGGCCTATGCCGGACCGCGCGCCGCCGAGGCGAGCTGAACAGGTTACCGGTTGCGGGCCGGGCGAGACCCGGCGGCAGTCGTGCAGTGCGCTGTACGGTCGATGCGGCGGCAGTGTCGTCGTGGTGGGCCGGACGGAATCGGGTCGGGGGGCTCGACTTGGAACACCCCGGCGTCGTGACCGCGATAGTGGAACGAGGAGCGGTTCCGCGGCGTGCCGGTAACGGTGCGCCTGGGCATCGGCAGGCGTAGCGGTCCCAGGCGTCGCGCAGGCGAGGCCGGGACGGCGGCAGGGCGGAGGAATCCCGTCGGCCGCGGCGCGTCGCACGTCATGGCGCAGGGGATATGCTCGACCAAGGCAGCAACAACGAGCTTCCGGCGATTCCCGCCAAACGCTACTTCACCATCGGTGAAGTCAGCGAGCTGTGTGCGGTGAAACCGCACGTCCTTCGCTATTGGGAACAGGAGTTCCCGAACCTCAAGCCGGTCAAGCGTCGCGGCAATCGTCGCTACTACCAGCGCCACGATGTGCTGATGATCCGGCAGATCCGCAGCCTGCTGTACGAACAGGGCTTCACGATCGGTGGCGCGCGCCAGCGCCTCGACGGCGAGCAGGGCCGCATGGAGGCCAGCATTTCCGGCCAGATCGTGCGCCAGGTGCGGCTCGAGCTCGAGGAAGTGCTGCAGATCCTGCGACGCTAGGTTTCTCCGGCATCAACCGGTATCCTCCGCATCCCCCGCGGCCAGCCCGCGGCGGATCAGTCCGTGGTTTCGAGTCGGGGCGTAGCGCAGCCTGGTAGCGCACCTGCCTGGGGGGCAGGGGGTCGCGAGTTCAAATCTCGCCGTCCCGACCACTAGCTTTAGTAGAGACGACGGAACCGCACCCGAAGCCGGTGCAGCCCATTGGGGTCCCACCGCCGCCGCGCGGCAGCAGCCGCGGCGGTCCGCCGGTCCGGTCGACCTGCGACGCCACGTTCCGGGCCCGCAGGGTCGCCCGAGTCCGCGATTTCGGTGCGTCTCGGACCCCAGTTCCAGCGTCTTCGGCCACCTTCGAGCGATGCTTTTCTTTCGAAGAGCTCGTTCTCCGCTGCACCAGAGCCTCGGTCGAGCAGACCGCGCACGCGCGCTAAGTGCCTGATCGCAAACATCCTCGCCAAAACCTCGGACCGACCTCGCCGTTTCCTCGCCGCCAGATCGGCATCCGCTCGGGACGAAAACCGCATCCGGGTCGAGAGTCCGCCCACCGAACCACGGGGCGAGAGATCGACATGAGCGTGAAGCGTTGGGTGATGGGCGCGGGTGAGGTGGCGACGCTGCGTGACGAAGCCGAATTCCGGGCGGTCGCGCAGGACCAGCCGATGCTGCTGCTGTCCGAGGGCCGGCCGACGCTGGTCTGGAACAGCTGGTGCCCGATCTCGCTCTGGACCGTCGTCCAGGGCACGGGCCGCCTCGGCGGCCGCGACCTGCGCCTCGAGCTGGGCAGCGACGACGTCTACGTCGCCGAGCAGGGCTCGCGCCTCACCTACCAGGCGAGCGGCGGCCAGGGTGCCAGCCTGCTCGGCCTGTTCCTCCCGCCCGAGTACGTCCGTCGCGTCGCGCGCCGCGAGCTGGGCGTCGTGCTCGACGAGCCGATCGTCTTCCCCGCGCTGCATCGCCACGAGCCGTCGCTCTCGATGCCGCTGCTGCGCCTCGCACAGGTCGCGCTGCGCGAAGGCGGCAACGGCCCGGGCGTCGGGCCGGCGCTCGACGAGATCGTCGTGACGCTCCTGCGCTCGCAGGCGCGCCTCGAGTCGATGGTGCCGAAGTGCCCCGGCCGCTCGCCGCGCTACCGCCGCCAGGTACTCATGCGCCTGCTGCGCGCGCGCAGCCACATCGAGCACGTCGCCGGCGCCGACTGCTCGCTCGGTCGCCTCGCCGAGATCGCGCGCATGTCGCCGACGCACTTCCTCCGCCTCTACCGCGACGTGTTCGGCCAGACGCCGCACAAGGACGTCGTCGCGACGCGCCTCGCCGCCGCGCGCGACCTGCTGCTGCGCACGGAGCTCGGCGTGTCCGAGATCTGCCGCACGCTCTCGTTCGAGAACCGCTGCGCATTCGCCCGCGTGTTCAAGCAGCACTTCGGCGTGTCGCCGACCGCGATGCGCGCGCAGGCGCTGTCGGCCGAGCTCGCGGTGTCCGCCATGCCCGCACCTGCGACGACGGAAGTCGTCGCGCCGATGCCGCTCTACGCAGAAGCCGGGTAGTTGCCCCGCACCTTGCTTCGCCCGAACGGCCCGCAGCGATGCGGGCCGTTCCGTTTGGTGCGCTTCGATTTCGTGCCGAGCGAGCGCGTAGCGCGAGCCAGATTTCCCGCCCTCTCACCGGCATCGGCAGCGCACCTGCCGCGTCGCGAATTCTCGCTCCATCAAAGCGCCACGAGAGCAGCGCGCTTTCCGCCCTTGGGGAGTCCAGAGGGGAGGTTGGGCGAGCAACCTCCCCTCTGGTCGCCGGGAGGCGAAATTCCCTTGATCTCGAGCTTGATCCTGCTGAGATCG
>CALKUS010000162.1 GCA_937996755.1 uncultured Pseudomonadota bacterium
GGCCCCCGCGCCCGCGCCTGCCCCCGCCGCTGCGCCGGCGCGCGCACCCGCGCCTGCTCCGGCGCCAACCGCGGAAAGCCTCGGCGCGATCGCCGCGCGCATCCTCGGCACGCAACCTCGCCAGCCGGGCGCGGATCCGCGCGCGGAAGCCGTGGCGCGCGAGGCTGCGCGCCTGCTCGGCAACGCCGAAACGCCGAAGCGCTAGCGGTGCAGGGATGCACCGCCGCGAGCAACGACGCAGTCGTTGCTCGCGGCTGGCGGCGAGTCCGGACATGTGCCGGACCCGCCGCGCCTGAAAAAGTCCAGGACGGACTTTTTCAGGCCAGCAACTCTCTTCAGCTGCGCTGTACCGCCACGAGCGTGAGGTCGACGCTCTGCGGCTGGCTCGCGACGAAGCGCGCGAGCCCTTCGCGCAACTTCGTGACGATGGATTCCGCGCCGTCCGATTCGGCGACGATCGCGCGCACGCGGTCGAGGCCGAACGGCGCGCCGTCCGCGTCGCGCGCTTCGCTCAGGCCGCCGGTGTAGAGCAGCGCGCATTCGCCGTTGCCGAGCTGGTGCCGCGCGCTCTGGTAACTCGGATCCGACATCGTCCCGAGCGCGGGCGCGGGCGGCGCGTCGAACGTTTCGACGCGACCGTCGCGGCGCCGCACGAGCGGCGCGGGGTGGCCCGCGCTCGCGAGCTCGACGGCGCCGCTACGTGGCTCGAGCACGAACACGCACATCGTCACGAACATGCCGGCCTCGAGCTCGGCGTACAGGACGCGGTTCACGTCGTCGAGCAGCTCGGCCGCGCGGCGCGCGCGCTGCGCCGCCTGCTTCAGCACGGCACCGAGCCGCGCCATGTACAGCGCGCCGGAAAGCGCCTCGCCGGAAACGTCCGCGATGATGATCGCCTGGCGACCGTCGGCGAGCGTGATGAAGTCGTAGTGGTCGCCGCCGATCACGCGCGCCGCCGCATAGCTGTCGACGATGCGGTAGCCGGTGAGCGACGGCGGCGATTGCGGCAGGAAGCGTTGCTGGATGCGGCGCGCGAGCGTGAGGTCGTTGCGCTGGACCTGGAAATCGCGGCGCGGCTCGCGCAGCGGCGCCACCAGCGTCGCGATCAGCGCGGCCGCCGCGAGCAGCGGCTCGCGGTCCGATGCGCGGAGCGCGCCGCCGTCCTTCAGGCTGTCCACGAAGAGCACGCCGAACGGCTCCCCGGCGTGACGCGCCGCGAACGCGGCCGCCGCACCGTACAGCGGGTTCATGCGCAACGATTCGGTGAGGCGGTTGCGTTCGGCGTCGTCGAGCAACAACAGGCCCTGCTGGTGGCGCATCGCCTCGCGCGCGAGCGGGGCGATCGCGGTCGGCTGCAGCGCGCGGCCATCGCGCGTCGTGTGCGCGAGCAGGCTCAGCGAATCACCGACCGGCACGTGCACGAACAACGCGCAGCGGTCGACGCGCGGGAAGCCGAGCAGGATCGCCTGCAGGCATCTGCGCGCGAGGTCCTCGGCCGACGTCGCGCGCTGCGCGCCGAGCTCGCCGAGGTCGACGAACAGGCGCACGCGCGACAGCAGGTCCTGGAACAATCGCCCGTGCGGCGTGTCCTCGGGGAGCGGCGTGAGGGACGGGGGCGCAGTCGCCGGTGGCGTGTCCGAGACGATCGCGAACGCGAGACGCAGCTGGCCGACGCGGAAGGGGTCGCCGGGGGCGAGCCGCGTGGGCGACTCGACCAGCTGCTCGCCGATGTACGTGCCGTTCGCGCTGCCGAGGTCCTCGACCACCCAGCCGTCGCCGTCGCGGCGCAACGTGGCGTGGCGGCGCGAAACGGTGGTGTCGTCGAGGCGCACGTCGGCATGCTCGCCGCGCCCGAGCACGACGTCGCCGTCGAACGTGAAAGTGAGGCCTTCCAGCGGCCCCGACTCGACGGTGAGCTGCGCCATCCGTCCTGCGCTCCTCGCTGTCGCGCGGGTCGAGTTTCGCACAGAATGCGCGCGGGACGGCCGCATCCGCGGCGCGTGGGGACGACGACGATGACGATCGCGAACTGGTGCGTGCTCGTGGCAGCGCTGCTGCCCTTCCTCTTCACCGGCCTCGCGAAGTTCTCGGGGCTGCGCTACAACAACAAGCGCCCACGCGACTTCCAGCAGGAGCTCACCGGCTGGCGCCAGCGCGCGCACTGGGCGCACCTGAATTCGTTCGAGGCGTTCCCGCCGTTCGCGGCCGCCGTGATCATCGCGCAGCAGGCCGGTGCGGCACAGGCGCGCGTCGACCAGCTCGCCGTGGCGTTCATCGTCGCGCGCCTCGTCTATGGCGCGATGTACCTCGCCAACCTCGCGCCGCTGCGCAGCCTCGTGTGGGCGGTCGGCTTCGGCCTCACGATCGCGATCTTCCTCGCCGCCCGTTGATTCCCGGCCGCGGCTGGAAAAGGCCCGGACCGAAAAAACAAAAAGCCGGCGGGCTCGCGCCCGCCGGCTTTCGTCTTCGACCCGGGCGCGCTCGCGCGCGCCGCGGAAGTCCTTACTTCGACGCCTTCTTCGCAGCGGCCGCAACCGGCTGCGCGAACGCGACGTTGGCCTGCTCGAAGCTGCCCTTGACGAGCTCGCCGATCGCTTCGTTCGTGCGGAGCGTCAGGTCGACGATCTGCTGCGACGTGGCGTACGCGTTCTCGGCCGAGGTCTTGGCCAGCGAAACGGTCTTCGGGAAGAGCTTGCGCGCGGTTTCGATGTCGCGCACGTCGGCGGCTTCGTTCATGAACTCCACCGTCGCGGCGAAGCGATTCTCGAACGCCTTGAGCTGCAGGTCGACCGCGCGCTCGATGCCCGAGATCGCGAGGCCGTGGGCCTTGAACGCGGTGTCGGCGAACTGCTTGGAGAAGTTGACGAACTGCTTGCTGTTGAACTGCTCGAACATGGTCATGTCCTCCGGCGGACTGGTGAACTGCATGGAGCGCACTATACGCCGAATTTGTTGCGTTGCAACAATGGCGGTGTGTCGGTTCAGGAATCGTTTGGAATCAAACGGATATCGGACCGCGTGGAGACGCGGTGCGGGCCCTTCCTACTGCGTTGCGTCAAGATTGTTCGCGAGACCGAGCAAGGGCTTGCGCAGGTCGCTGGGCGCCTTCGCACCGACCCAGAGCGAGAGCACCGTGCGGTTCAGCTCGAGGCCGGCGAACTGGCCGCGGACCTTGCCGTCGCGCCAGACGCGCAGGCCGCGTTCGGGGTGGTAATCGAGCAGCAACTCCTCGCCGCGGTGCGCTTCGCCGATCGCCGTGGCGATGCGCGTGAACGCGCCCGCCAGGCGCTGCTGCGCGAGCTCGTCGCCGGCCGCGCGCGCCAGCTGCTCCTGCCAGTAGGCCTGTGCGTCGGCGGCGTTGATCTCCGGCACCAGCCAGTGGATCGCGATGCGGCAGGGTGCGAGCCCGTTCGCGAGCGCGTCCACGTCGATCGGGCCCTTCGTGACATAGAGGCCCACGGCATAGAACGGCAGGTAGCGCCGCGACACCACGGTATTGCCGGACAGGCGGAGCGGCAGCGACCAGTCCTCGATGAGGACGTAGTCCTCGAACGTGTCCTTCGCGGCCTGCGGATCGGCGTCGGCGGGCGCGGGCGCGGCCGCCGACGCGGGCGCAGCGGGTTCGGCCGCGGCGACGCACGTCGCGCCGGCGATGCAGGCGATCGCCACGAGTTTCCGGATCATTGCGCAGGCACCGCCCCGTTCCCTGGCGACTATGCTCCTGCGCGCGCACGGCGCGCGCAAGCCGCTTGCGTCACATTCCCGTGTAGGTGCAGCCGCTCGTGCAGGTTTCCTGCACCGTCACGCGCGAGAGCAGCGGCAGTCGCGGCAGGAGGCGTTCCCAGATCCAGCGTGCGAGGTTTTCGCTGGTCGGGTTGTCGAGGCCGTCGACGTCGTTGAGGCAGCGATGGTCGAGCGCGTCGAACAGCGGCGCGAATGCGGACTTGATCTCGGCGAAGTCCATCACCCAGCCGAAGTGCGGATCCACCGGGCCGTCGACTTCCACGTCGATACGGAACGAATGCCCGTGCATGCGCGCGCACTTGTGCCCCGAGGGGACGTTGGGCAGGCGGTGCGCCGCTTCGATCTGGAAGGTCTTGTGCAGCCGCATCGGGAAGGAGTTGCCGTATCGCCCACGTGGGGCTGGAGGCAAGCATGGCTACGGGTGGGCTCGAACCACCGACCTCAGCATTATGAGTGCCGCGCTCTAACCAGCTGAGCTACGTAGCCACGGAAGGGGCGGGCATTCTTCCCACCGCGCCCTGCAAAGTCAAGCAATTGGCGGCCAGTTTGCTTGCCGGGTTCCGCGCCGCTGTGGCACATTCGGGCCAGTAAAGGCTTGAAGGAAGCCAGAGATCGATGATCGATCCCGATGGCTACCGGCCCAATGTCGGCATCGTGCTGACCCGTGAAGGTGGCGACGTGTTCTGGGCACGGCGCATCAACCGGGACGGCTGGCAGTTCCCGCAGGGTGGCATGCGCAGCGACGAAACGCCGCGCGAGGCCATGTTCCGGGAACTGCAGGAAGAAACGGGCCTCGCCCCGCACCACGTCGAGGTGCTGGGGTCCACGCTCGGCTGGCTGAGATATCGCCTGCCGCGCCGCTTCGTGCGCCGCAACGAGCGTCCCGCCTGCATCGGCCAGAAGCAGGTGTGGTTCCTGCTGCGCCTCGTCGGCAGCGACGCCGACGTCCGCCTCGACGAGACCGAGAGCCCCGAATTCGACCGCTGGCGATGGGTGGATTTCTGGTACCCGGCCGCCCACGTGGTGGCGTTCAAGCGGCAGGTCTACGAAAAGGCGTTGCGCCAGCTGGCGCCGATCGCGCGCGATCGCGTCGGGCTGACCGCCGAGTTCGCCGCCGCCCAGGTGGCCGCGCAGACAGAGTCTGTTTGACAATCATTCTCATTTGCAGTCGAATAGGCGCCAGGCCAACGGGTCTGTCGCCATGTACGTCTGCATCTGCAACGCGGTCTCCGACCGCACCATCCGCGAAGCTGCCGCGCAGGGCGTCGACACGCTCGAGGCGCTGACCTGCGCCACCGGATGCGGCGCCTGCTGCGGCAGCTGCCGCGGGCTCGCGACCCAGGTGCTCGAGCAGGCGCGCGCCGAGCTCGACTTCGCCTTTGCGCCCGCCGCGGCGTGATCTTCCAGCGCGCGGCTGCCGCGCGCACTGCCGTTTGCAACTCGGACTGATTCGCGCTTCGGCGCGGATCGCGCGCGCTCGCCATAATCGCGCGGCCGGCGCGCAAGGTCGCGCGCCCGCGTTCCGTCGACGAAGGAGCCAGCCATGCGCGGCGACGCCAAGGTCATCGAATTCCTGAACAAGGTGCTGCTCAACGAGCTCACCGCGATCAACCAGTATTTCCTGCACTCGCGCATGTATCGCAACTGGGGCTTCAAGGACCTCGCGAAGCACGAGTACGAGGAATCGATCGACGAGATGAAGCACGCCGACAAGCTGATCGAGCGCATCCTGTTCCTCGACGGCCTGCCGAACCTGCAGATGCTCGGCAAGCTGCTGATCGGCGAGAACCCGCAGGAAGTGATGCGCTGCGACCTCGCGCTCGAGAACCAGGCGCTGCCCGACCTGCGCGCGGGCATCGCGTACTGCGAGCAGGTGGGCGACTACATCACGCGCGAGCTGTTCGAGGACATCCTCGAGTCGGAGGAAGATCACATCGACTGGCTCGAGACCCAGCTCGGCCTGATCAATTCGCTCGGCGAAACGCCGTACCTGCAGACGAAGATCGGCGACTGACGCGACCCGTCGTCAGGCCGACGACGTCGTCAACAGGCGCTTGAGCTCCGCCGACACGCGGCGGAACTCGGTGCCGACTTCAGCCACCAGCATCACCGGCTCGGCGTGCATCTGGCGCGTGCGCGCATCGTGCTCGATGCGCTTGGCCATCTCGGAAAGCGCAAGCGCGCCGAGGTTCGCGCTCGTCGACTTCAGCGAATGCGCCGGCGCGATCAGGCCTTCGACGTCGCCGGCGCTCGCCGCGTGCTCCAGCGTCGCGATGCTCTTCGGGGTGTCCTCGAGGTAGACGCGCACGAGGTCGGTGAACTCGTTGCCCATCATCTCGAGCAGGTCCTGGATGATTTCCTGGTCGATCGGCGGACGCCCGCGCGCGGCTTCGGCGTACGCTGCCGGCGCACGCACGGACGGAACGACGGTCGGCACTGCGGGCGCGGGCGCCATGACGGGCGCGGGCGGCGCGGCGTGCGCGCTGGACGTCGATGCCGGCGCTGCCGTGGCGGCGACGGGCGCGCGCGAAGCGGCGTTCTTCGGCAGCCACTTGCGCAGCATCTGCTCGAGCAGCGCGCGGTTCAGCGGCTTGGACATGTAATCGTCCATGCCTGCCGCGAGGCATTTCTCGCGATCGCCGGCCATCGCATTCGCGGTCATCGCGACGATCGGCACGTGGCCCTGGCGCTGGCCGTCGCTTTCCAGCTTGCGCAAGGCGCGCGTCGCGCCGTAGCCGTCGAGGATCGGCATCTGGCAGTCCATCAGCACGGCATGGAACTGCCCGTGTTCGAGGCGGTCGAGCGCCTCCTTGCCGTTCTCGGCGATCTCGAAGCTCACGCCGACGAGGCTGAGCAGGCGCTGCGCCACCTGCCGATTCACCGCGTTGTCCTCGACCAGCAGCACGTGGCCACCGATGCCGCCGGGCACGGGCGCATGCGTCGCGGACGGCGCAGCGGCCGGTGCGGCGGCGCCCGTGCTCGCCGCCGCGACGGCGTGCGGCGCATCCGGCACGGCGATCGCGGGCGGCAGCAGCGACTCCACCGACGCGGCGGGCGCGCCTTCGCCGGCCGGTTCGAGCAGGCGCTGCATGCCCGCGCGCAGGTCCACGTCGCTGAACGAGCGTCCGAACACCGCGACGCGCGGCGAGCCGCGGAATTCGCCGGGCATTTCCTCGTCGCCGCTGATCGCGACGATATGGACGCGCTCCAGCGGCGCCTCGCGCAACACGTTGCGCGCGAGCGAGAGCGCGGTGTTCTTCATCGCGCCCCAGTCGAGCACGAGGAAATCGTAGGCCCAGGTGTCGCCCATCGCGCCCGCGGAGCGCAGCTTCGCCAGCGCTTCGGCCGACACGCTCGTCTGCACGTACGAGACGCCCCAGGTCGAGAAGAACCCGCTTACCCGGCGCAGCATCGCCTGGTCGGACGTGACGATCATCGCGCGCGAGCCGTGCACGTCGGTGCGTTGCGGCGCGACGTCGCCGATCGCCTTGAGCAGGGGCACGCTGAACCAGAACGTCGAGCCCTTGCCCTGCTCGGAGCGCACGCCGATCTGGCCGCCCATCAGGTCGACGATGCGCTTGCAGATCACGAGGCCGAGGCCGGTGCCGCCGTGGATGCGCGTGGTCGACGCATCGGCCTGCGTGAACGGCTTGAACAGGCGCGACTGCGTGTCGGGCGAGATGCCGATGCCGGTGTCGCGCACCGAGAACAGCAGCTCGCTGCTCGTGCGCTGTTCGCCGCGCTTCTTCACTTCGATCGCGATCTGTCCGCGGTCGGTGAACTTGATCGCGTTGCTCACCAGGTTCGTGAGCACCTGGCGCAGCCGCACGGGATCGCCACGCATCGCGAGGCGCACGTTCGGGTCGATCGTCGCGGCGAACTTCAGGCCCTTGCTCTCGGCGTTCTTCGCCATGAGCCGCGTGACCGAGTCGACGATCTCCTTGATGTTGATGCCGACCGTCTCGAGCTCGAGCTTGTTCGCTTCGATCTTCGAGTAGTCGAGGATGTCGTCGACGATGGAGAGCAGTTGCTTCGCCGACTGGTACGCCGTGACGAGGTAGTCGCGCTGGTCCGCGGCGAGCTGCGTCGAGAGCAGGATGTCGAGCAGCGGGATGATGCCGTTCAGCGGCGTGCGGATCTCGTGGCTCATCGTGGCGAGGAACTCGCCCTTCGCCATCGTGGCCGCCTCGGCTTCCTGCTTCGCGGCCGTCAGCTGGCGCTCGACCGCCTGGTAGCGCTCGAGCTCGCGCTTGAGCTCGGCGAGCGCCGTGGCGCCGGGCTGGTCGAATGCGACGGTCGAGGTGTGCTGGACGGGGGCGGCGGCGATCGCGACCACCGGCCTGGCGAGCGAGCCCACGAGCCCGCGCATGCCGCCCGCGAACGCGAGCACCGCGAGCACCGCGGCCGCGACCGGGACCATCGGTCCGAGCGTGGGCACGAGTGCCGCCACCATCGCGGCGACCAGCACCAGCACGAAGGCCCCGACCAGCAGGCCGATCCACCAGCCGTTGCGCGGGCCGCGCGGCGCCACGGGCGCCGGTGCCGGCGGTGGCGGCGCAGCAGCGGGCACGGTCTTCGTGCCGGTTGGCCGCATCGGGATCTTGCTCGCTGCCACGCGTCGCCCCTGGAGTTCGTCCTCCCCGGTCCCATCCTAACCCGTGCGCGCAATCACAGGGCAGACGCGCGGAAATCGAACTCGAGGTCCTGCGTCGCCTGCTGGACGAAATCGCCCTGGATGAAGTCGACGCCGGTGCTCCAGAGCCCGGCGGCCGTCTGGGCGTCCTCGACCAGCGGGGCCACGACGCGGATCTTGTGCTCGTGCGCGTAGGCGACCAGCTGGCGCAGCTCGGTGCGCACCTCGCGGCCGGCGTGCGCCGGTCCGACGTACTTCGGCGCGACCTTGAGGTAGTCCACGCTCACGTGCTGCAACAGCTGGTACGAGGCCATCGTCGCCTCGAAGCCGGTGATGCCCACCCGCGCGCCCAGCTCGCGCGCACCCGTGCAGAAATCGACGGCCTGGCGCAGGCGCGCGAGCACGTCGGCGAAGCGCAGCTCCAGCACGAGGTGCTCGCCGGAAACCTTGCGCGTCTCGAGCTGCTGTTTCAGCCAGGACAGCCGCTGCGGGTCGTGCAGCGCCTCGATCGACTGGCTCACGAACAGGCGCACGGGCCGGTCGATGCGGTCGCGCTCCTGCAGCACGAGCATGCAGCGCTGCAGCACCCAGCGGTCGACGCCGTTGATGATGCCGGCCTGCTCGGCGGCCGGCACCACCTCGGCGGCGGTGTACAGCTTGCCGCTGTCGCTGCGCAGCCGCAGCAGCACCTGGAACTGCTCCTCGATCGTGCCGCGCAGCGACGCGATCGGCTGGAACAGCAGCTGGAACCTGTCGTACTTGATGGCGTCGCGGATCTCGCTCGCGAAGTCGCCGCCCTCCGCGGTCGTGGCCGCCTGCGGCGCGGCCTCGAACAGCCGCACGCGCCTGCCCGAGTCCGTGCGCGCCTGCGCGCATGCGCGCTCGGCCGCGTTGAGCATCGCGGCGGCGTCGCCCCAGCCCTGCGCGAACGTGCTCACGCCGACGCTCACCGCGAGCGTGATGGACTTGTCGCCGATCTCGAACAGCTGGCGCTCGAAGCGCGTGCGGATGTCCTCGCCGAACGCGAGCAACGCCTGCTCGCCGCGGCCCGGGCACAGCACGAGGAAGCTGGTGTCGCCGTAGCGCGCCGCGAGGTCGGTGCCGGCGATCGAGCCGGCCAGCAGCGTGCCGGCCTGCGTGAGCAGCGTGTCGAACGTGGACAGGCCGATGCGCTCGCGGATGGCCTGCGCGCCGTCGATGATCATGAACAGCACGCCGCCGAGGTTCGTGCCGGGGTCGTCCGAGGCGAGCGCTTCGCTCACGCGGTCGATCACGTGCGCGCGGTCGTACAGGCCGGTCAACGGATCGCGCGGGTTCTGCGCCTGCACGCGGCGGCTCATCGCACGCGCGCGGCGCACGCGGTTCGTCACGGCCGAGATCAGGTACTTCGGGCGGATCGGCTTCTCGAGGTAATCGTCGCCGCCGGCCGAGAGCGCGTCGAAGCGCTTGTCGGTGTCGTGCTCGCCCGACAGGAACACGATCGGCGTGCTGATGAAGCGTTCGCGCTCGCGGATCAGCGTCGTGAGCTCCATGCCGTCGCAATTCGGCATGTAGAGGTCCATCAGGATGAGCTCGGGATCGAACGTATCGAGCCCCTCGAGCGCGGACAGCGGATCCATCACCGCGATGGTTTCCATGCCGGCCTTGCGCAGGATCGACTCGGCGAACAGCGCCTGCGAGCGGTCGTCCTCGATGATCATCACGCGGAACGGCGCGCTCGTGTCGGCCTCGAGCAGCTCGCCCATGCGCGAGATGATCTCGGCCGGTTGCATCGGCAGCGCGACGAGCGAATCGGCGCCGGCGCGCATCGCGCGCAGGCGCGTCGGCACGTCGGCGGTTTCGGCGAGCACCATCAGCGCGATGCGCTGGCTCGCGCGCACGCGCACCGAGCGTACCGCCTGGCCGATGCCTTCGATGGCTTCCAGGAATGCGGCGTCGACCACGACGAGGTGCGGCGCGATCGCGCGCAGCATCTCCTTCAGGTCGTCGGGCTCGTCGAGGATCTCGAGCTGGAAGCCCTGCGCCTCGAGCCGCTGGTCGAGCTCCGTCGCGACCGCATTGCCGTCCGTGAGGTGGTAGACGCGCCGGCCGCTCGCGGCCGGCATGGCGGAGGCCGTCGAGCGCACGGTCGGCGCCGCGGCAACGGGAACAGGCGCCGGCGCAGGAACCGCTTCGACGGCCACGGGCGCGGACGCCGCGGCAGGCGCAGATGCGGCGGCTTCCGCATCGATCGCGGTGAGCTCGTCGAACAGCGACGGCTCGGCCGCGGCGGGCACCGTGTCGTTCGCGCTCGGCAGCGCCTCGAGCGCGCGCGTGAAGCGCGCGACGAACTCCGGTGGCGGGACGACCTGCAACGGGATGCCGTCCGGCGTGACGAGCTCGTCGGCTGCCTGGCGCGCGAAGTCGGAGCTCGTTGCGCCACCTGCGACGGCCTGCTGCGCCGGCGGTGCGAGCTGGTCGATCGCGGCCTCGATCGCGTGCGTCGCGTCGGCGTCGGGCAACGCGACGTTCTCGATGAACGGCGCGAGCATGCGCTCCAGCGCGAACAGCTGCTCGCCGAGGCCGAGCAGGCCGTAGCGCCCGCAGGCGCCCGCGAGCGTCTGCAGCTCGTCGAACAGGACCGCGAGCGCGTTGATGTCCCAGCCCTGCTGGCACAGGCGGCGGCCGCGGCGGCGGACATTGTCCAGCCGCTTCGGCAGGTGGCGCAGGAATGCCTGCCGGAGCTCGGCGGTCTTCTGCGACTCGTCCTGTGCCGGCGTGGCGAGCATCGAATCCCCGTGGAAAACGCGTCCCGCGACAATATAGCGCGTCAGGACGGCTTCACGACCACGAGCACGACGATGCCGATCAGCAGGAGCGCGGGGACCTCGTTGAAGAGGCGGAACCAGCGCGCGCTCCGGCGATTCGCGTTGCGCGCGAACGCCGCCGCGAGCCGCACGCAGGCCACGTGGTAAGCGACGAGCAACGCGACGAGCGTGAGCTTCGCGTGCAGCCAGCCCTGCTTCGCGTAACCCGGCGCGGCGTCCTGCCAGGCGAGCAGCAGCGCGATGCCGAATGCAAGCGCGAGCGCGCCGCCGATGTGCGTGATCGCGAGCAGCCTGCGTTCCATCACGACGAAGCGTTCGTGCGAAATCGCATCGCGCGCGTCGACGTGGTAGACGAACAGGCGCGGCAGGTAGAACAACCCGGCGAACCAGGCGACGACGAACACGATGTGGAACGCCTTGAGCCAGAGCAGCATGTGGGTTGGCGCCGTGGAACCTCGGCCGATGATAAGGCGAACGCCGTCGCGGTTTCGCGCGGCGGTCGGTCGTAGCGTGCTCCACGGCGCGACCGGCGCGCGTGGAACCAGCGAGCGGTCGCGACCGGACGGCGACGCTACTACCGCGCCGCGATGCGCGGCGGTAAGATCGCCGCCCCCGCGCGCAGAGGGAGCGCACGTGGGCAGGGAAGAACAAGAAAGAGAACGGGGCGATCCTTCGTGAATGCCGTGACACCACTGCGAGTCGAGGGAGCGAGCCACGACGTGAACGCCACGCCGGCGTTGCGCGAGTGCGTGGCGCGTGCGATCCGCCGTTACCTCGCCGACCTGGACGGCCACGCCGACAGCAACCTCTACCGCCTCGTGCTCGCCGAAGTCGAGCGTCCGATGCTCGAGGAGGTGCTGCGCCACTGCCGCGGCAACCAGACGCGTGCCGCGCACGTGCTCGGCATCACGCGCGCCACGTTGCGCAAGAAGCTCGGTGACGCCGGGCTCGCGTAGTTTTCAGCGGGTCCATCCGCAGTAGACCGCACATCCCTGTGCGGACTCCTCACAAAAGCCGCCCCGAACGACCGTTGAAAGCCGGGCAATAGCTATACTTCGCGCCCTGCATCCAGGGGTGCTTTCCGATGGGTTCCAGCGATTCGCGCGGCATTCGCCGCGCGCTGCTCAGCGTTTCCGACAAGCACGGGCTGGTCGCGCTCGCGCGCTCCCTCGCGGGCCACGGCGTGGAGCTCGTCTCCACGGGCGGCACCGCGCGCGCGCTGCGCGAAGCGGGCATTGCCGTGCGCGAAGTGTCGGAGCTCACCGGGTTCCCCGAGATCATGGACGGCCGCGTGAAAACGCTGCATCCGTCGGTGCACGGCGCGCTGCTCGGGCGCAGCGGGATCGACGACGCGGTCATGCGCGAGCACGGCATCGCGCCGATCGACCTGCTGGTGGTGAACCTCTATCCGTTCGAGCAGGTGACGTCCGATCCCGCGTGCCCGCTGCCCGAGGGCATCGAGAACATCGACATCGGCGGCCCGGCGATGCTGCGCGCCGCCGCGAAGAACCATGATCGTGTCACCGTGGTGGTCGATCCCGCCGACTACGATTCGCTCGTCGCGTCGCTGCCGCAGGGGCCCGATGCCACGCGTCGCCGCGCACTGGCGGCGAAGGCCTACGCGCACACGTCGCACTACGACGGCCGGGTCGCCGCCTGGCTCGGCGCGCGCGCGAACGAGTCCGGCGAGCCGGTGCGCTTCGCGCCCACGCTCACGCTCGATTTCGAGCGCGGCCAGCCGCTGCGTTACGGCGAGAACCCGCACCAGGCGGGCGCGCTCTACGTCGAGTACGGCGCGCCGCGCGGCACCGTCGCAACCGCAACGCTGCTCGGCGGCAAGGAGCTCAGCTACAACAACCTGGCGGACGCCGACGCCGCCGTCGAGTGCGTGAAGCAGTTCGGCGATGCGCCGGCGTGCGTGATCGTGAAGCACGCGAACCCGTGCGGCGTCGCGCTCGGCCCCGACCTCGCCGAGGCGTACGAGCGCGCGTACGCCACCGATCCCGTGTCCGCTTTCGGCGGCATCATCGCGTTCAATGCCGCGCCCGATGCCGCGCTCGTGGAGCGCATCCTCGCGCGCCAGTTCGTGGAAGTGTTCGTGGCACCGTCCTTCGGTCCCGCCGCGCTCGCGGCGGCTGCGGCGAAGCCGAACGTGCGCCTGCTCGCGACGGGGGCATGGGAAGCTGGTGCGCCCGCGCTGGACTTCAAGCGCATCGCCGGCGGCGTGCTGGTACAGGACTCCGACCGCGACGCCGTGACGCGCGAGACGCTGCGCATCGCGTCGAAGCGCGCGCCGACGCCCGACGAGCTCGACGACCTGTTGTTCGCATGGCGCGTGGCGATGTTCGTGAAGTCGAACGCCATCGTCTACGCGCGCGGACATCGCACGATCGGCATCGGCGCGGGCCAGATGAGCCGCGTGGTGAGCGCGAAGATCGCGGCGTTGAAAGCCGAGGAAGCGAAGCTGGAAGTGCCGGGCTGCGTGATGGCGTCCGATGCCTTCTTCCCGTTCCGCGACGGCATCGATGCGGCGGCCGCGGCCGGCGTGCGCGCCGTGATCCAGCCGGGCGGATCGATGCGCGACAAGGAGGTCGTCGCGGCGGCCGACGAGCACGGCCTCGCGATGGTGTTCACCGGCGTGCGCCACTTCCGCCACTGATTCCGATCGGGGAAACGCAGCGATGAAGGTTCTCGTGATCGGCAGCGGCGGGCGCGAGCACGCGCTCGCCTGGAAGCTCAGGCAATCGCCGCGCGTCACCGAGGTGATCGTCGCGCCCGGCAACGCCGGCACGGCGGGCGAAGCCGGCGTGCGCAACGTCCCCGCGAACGTCGCGGACGTGGACGAACTGCTCGCGGTGGCGAAGCGCGAAGGCGTCGGACTCACGATCGTGGGCCCGGAGGTGCCGCTCGTGGCGGGCGTCGTCGACCGGTTCCGAGACGCGGGCCTGCGCATCTTCGGACCGCGGCGCATCGCGGCGCAGCTGGAGGGCTCGAAGGCGTTCGCGAAGGATTTCCTCGCGCGCTATTCGATCCCGACCGCGCGCTACGCCGTGTTCACCGAGCTCGAGCCCGCGCTCGCGTATGTGCGCCGCCACGGCGCGCCGATCGTGGTGAAGGCCGACGGCCTCGCGGCCGGCAAGGGCGTCGTCGTCGCGAACACGCTCGCCGACGCGGAGCTCGCCCTGCGCGACATGCTCGGCGGCGGCGCGCTCGGCCAGGCCGGGCACCGCGTCGTCGTCGAGGAATTCCTCAGCGGCGAGGAAGCGAGCTACATCGTGATGAGCGACGGCCGCAACGTGCTGCCGTTCGCCACGAGCCAGGACCACAAGCGCCGCGACGACGCCGACCTCGGGCCGAACACGGGCGGCATGGGCGCGTATTCGCCGGCGCCCGTCGTGACGCGCGAAGTGGAATACCGCGTTTTGCGCGAGGTGATCGAACCGACCATCCGCGGGATGGCGGCGGAGGGCGCGCCGTTCATCGGCTTCCTCTACGCCGGCCTGATGGTCGCGCCGGACGGCACGTCGAAGGTGCTCGAGTTCAACGTGCGCTTCGGCGACCCCGAGACGCAGCCGATCATGATGCGCTTGCGCAGCGACCTCGTGGACCTCGTCGAGGCCGCGCTCGACGGTCGCCTCGACCAGGTGGAAGCGCAGTGGGACCCGCGCCCCGCGCTCGGCGTCGTGATGGCGGCGAAGAACTACCCGGGCACGCCGCGCACCGGCGACGCGATCTCCGGGCTCGACCGCCGCACGCTGCCCGACACGAAGGTCTTCCACGCCGCCACGCGCAGCGACGGCGACCGCGTGCTCACGGCCGGCGGCCGCGTGCTGACCGTGTGCGCGCTCGGGCTGGACGTCGCGGACGCGCAGCGCCGCGCGTACGAAACCCTGCGCGGGATCAGCTGGGACGGCGAGTTCCACCGCCGCGACATCGGCTGGCGCGCGATCTCGCGCTAGCTGCCGAAACGCCGCAATCCGCCCCGAGGCGGAGCCGCGCGCCGCGCCACGCGCTATCGTGGCGGCATGGCCGAGATCGTGCAGGTCGCCGCAGCGGGCGCGTCGCCGGGTGAGCCGGCGCCGGCGCGCGCGCGCGGGGCGAATCGCCTGCGCGGCCTGAGCGCGAAGCTCGCGCTGTTCTTCATCGCGCTCGCGTTCCCGGCGCTGCTGCTGGTCGAGTCGACCATCATCACGCTCGAGTTCCGCGAGTTCGTGCACGACGTCGACGCCGGCGCGCTCCGCCGCGCGGCCGACAAGGGCGCGCTCGAGCTCGCGCAGCGCGTCCGCCGCGAGGATGGCCAGGCGCTGTCCGACTGGCTCGACGCCTGGGTGGTGCGGATGAGCAATCCGCACACCGGCCTCTCGAGCGAAGGTGCGTACGTGATGCTCGAGCTCAGCGAGCGCCCGATCACCGCGACGTTCTACGACGCGACAGGCGCGCGTTACGCGGCCAGCGGCGCCGGCGACGGTGCGGCTGCCGACGTCGTGGCGCGCGCGTTGCGCGGCGAGACGGTTTCGTGGTCCGGCGAAGGCGGCCGGCTGTTCGAGCGCGCGCTCACGGTGCCGGTGCGCGACGCGGGCGGCGCGACGCTCGGCGCGCTCGACGTGCGGCTCTCGCTGCCGTTGCCGTGGCGCAAGCTGCTGCTCGAGCTGAGCCTCGAATGGCCGATCATGCTCGCCTACCTCATCGTGTTCGGGCTTGCGACGGCGTTCTTCTTCTCGCACTACGTCACGCGGCGCCTGTCGCGCATCGCACGCGCGGCCGACGGCTGGAGCGCGGGCGACTTCAGCGGCGGCATCGGCGACGACTCGTCGGACGAGCTCGGCAGGCTGTCGCGCCGCCTCGACCAGATGGCGCGCGAGCTGGCCGGCTATCTCGCGATGCGCTCGAAGGTCGCGTCGCTCGAGGAGCGGCAGCGGCTCGCGCGCGACCTGCACGACACGGTCAAGCAGAAGGCGTTCGCGCTCAACCTGCAGCTCGGTGCCGCGCAAAGCCTGATCGAGCGCGACCCGGCCAGCGCGCGCGTGCGGCTCGCCGACGCGGCGTCGCTCGTCGAAGGCATCCAGCGCGAGCTCACCGCGATCATCGTCGAGCTGCGCCAGGAAGCGAGCGACGCGGAGCTCGCGCCGCGCGCGCAGCGCCTGGCCGGCGACTGGTCGCGGCGCAGCGAGATCGCCGTCGAATGGTTGAGCCACGACGCCGTGGTCACGCCGCGCTGGGCGCAGGACCACCTGCTGCGCCTGCTCGAGGAAGCGCTCGCGAACGTCTGGCGGCACAGCGGCGCGCGCCGCGCCACGCTGTCGCTGCGCAGCGACGGCACGCGCGCGGAGCTCGCGATCGCGGACGACGGCCGCGGCGCAGCCACCGAGGGCGCCGGGATGGGCACGGCCAACATGCGGGAACGTGCTGCCGCCTTGCCGGGCGGCAGGATCGAAATCGACAGTCGCGCGGGCGCGGGCACGCGCATCGCCGTGAGCTGGGAACTGAATCCGGGAGACCAGGTGAAATGAATCGCGAAAACGCCACCAGCGTGGTCATCATCGACGACCACGGCGTCGTGCGCCAGGGCGTGCGCGCCTACCTCGATACGCAATCCGACATCTTCGTCGCCGGCGAAGCCGCGGACGGCGAGGCCGGCGTCGCATTGTGCGCCGAGCACGCGCCCGACGTCGCGCTCGTCGACCTCGTCATGCCCGGCATGGACGGCGTGGCGACGACGCGCGCCATCAAGGACGCGAGCCCGCGCACGCAGGTGATCATCCTCACGTCGTTCGACGAGGACTCGCAGGCGCTGCCCGCGATCGAGGCGGGTGCGATCTCCTACCTGCTGAAGGACGTGTCGGGCGACGAGCTGGCCGATGCCGTGCGCAAGGCGGCGCACGGCGAAGCGGTGCTGCACGCGCGCGTCGCGGGCCGGCTGGTCGACGCGCTGCGCAACCGCCCGCCGCGCTCGCAGGACGTGCTCGCCACGCTGAGCCAGCGCGAGCGTGAAGTGCTGAACCTCGTCGCGCAGGGCATGAGCAACCAGCTCATCGCCGAAAAGCTCGAGATCGGCGAGAAGACCGTGAAGTCGCACGTCAGCAACATACTCGGCAAGCTGCACGTCGCCGATCGCACGCAGGCGGCGGTGTTTGCGTGGCGCAGGGGGCTCGTGCGGGATGAGCCGGCTCGCTGAGCCGGGAGAGCGGTTAGCGGTTAGCGGTCAGCGGCCAGAGCAGTGCGCGCCCTGCCGTTGCTCTTGCCGCTCACCGCTATCCGCTTACCGCTCTCGCTTCACTGCGCCGTCGGCGCGAGCGTGCTCGGCGCCAAACGCGGCGGCACCACGAACGGATGCCCGTTCGGCCACGGCGTCGTCGCGGGCTGGCCGGCCTTGAAGCGCTCGAGCAGCGGCTTCATCCACGCGACGGCCGCCTGGTCGTTCGCACGCACCGCCTCGAACATCGCCTGCGCTTCGTAGTCCACGGCGTCCTTCGCCTTGCCGGTGGACGCGAGTGCCATCGCGAGCGCTTCCGAGTGCGCGACGTCGGGACGCTGCTTGTAGAGCGCCTGCGCGTAGTCGACGGCCATGCGCCTTTCCTCGCTCGACGCCGACTGGCACGTCGCGGCGAGGCGCACGAACGTCTGCAGCAGCCCGCCGTCGCGCGGACGCGAACGGAGCGAGCCGTTCACGCCACGCAGCGCGTCGGCGCAGTGGCCCGCGGCAGCCTGCGCGATCGCGAGCCGCGCCTGCGCCGAGCCGTCGCCCGGCGCGAGTGCCGCGAGCTGTCGATACTGTTCCGCGGCCTGCGCGTACTGCTTCTGCCGCAACAGCACGTTGCCGTACAGCAGGCGTGCCTCGGCGAGCTTGCCGTCGGCCGCGACGGCGCGCTGGTAATACGGCTGCGCGGCGCGTTCCTCGTTCGCGCTTTCCAGCACGATCGCCTGCGCGAGGTTCGCCTGCGCATCGTTCGGCGATACGCGCAGTGCCGCCGCGGCGCGCTGCGCCGCCGCCTGCTCGTTGCCCGAGTCGGCTTCGACGCGCGCATAGGCAGCCAGCAGCGCCGCGTCGTTCGGCTTCGCCTTCAGCATGCCGTCGAGCAGCGCGCGCGCAGACGCATGCTGGCCCTTCTGCGCCAGCGCCAGCGCCTGCTCGAGCGGCGAGCGCGGCGAGCTGAACACGCCGTCGTACAGCGGATCCGCGTACGCGGGCAGCACGTTGCCTGCCTTCGCGCGCGCTTCCGCGGCACCCTTCGCGTCACCGCCGCCGGCGAGCGCGTCGGCGAGGCCGGCGTAGACCACGGTCGCCTTCGGGTCGGACGCGAGCGCGGCGCGGAACTGCGTCGCCGCTTCCGCGTACTTCTTCTCGCGCAGCGCCACCTGCCCGAGCAGCACGCGCGCGGGCGCGAGGTCGGGCCGTTTCGCGACGACCTCGGCGGTCGTGCGGCGCGCGCCCGCGAGGTCGTTCAACGCGAGCTGCGTCTCCGCGAGGCGATAGCGGATCGGCAGGTAGTCGGGGTCCTTGGCGAGCGCCTGCACGAGGAACGTCTTCGCTTCGTCGAGGCGTCCCGCCTGTTCGGCGAACGCGCCGCGCAGGTAGAGGAAGCGCCCGTCGTCCGGTGCGAGCGCGATCGCGTTGTCGAACGCTACGCGCATCGGCTCGTACAGGCCGTTGCGTGCGAGCACCGCGCCGACCTGCGCGTAGGCCACGGCCAGGCTCTCGCCGACCAGCCCGCCCTTCTGCTTGTCGAACTCCGCGAGTGCCGTGCGTACCTCGGCCTGCGCGGCGGGCGGCAGTCGCGACGTGTCGGCGGCCGGCAGCGGTTTCACCAGGGCGTCGGCGAACGCCGCGTACGGGGCGACGGCGAGCAGCACGAGCAGGAGCAGTCGGTTCATGGGGGTCTTCGCACGGGGCAGGTGGGTTCGGACCACGACCGGCCGCGCGGGTTCCGTGGCGCGGGACGTGATACCGCCGGGATCGCGATCCGGGCGGGGGCGCGATTGTAGCGGCGACCCGAGCGGCGTTTCGTTAAGCTCCGGCGGAAGCACAGGCCAGGACGGTTCGATGGCGGACAAGGGGCAATTTTCGCTGCTGGGCGAACGCCGGTTCCTTCCGTTCTTCCTCACGCAGGCGCTCGGGGCGTTCAACGACAACCTGTTCAAGAACGCGCTCATCGTGCTGGTCACCTACCAGACCACGTTGACCGTCGCGCAGCAGAACGGGCTCACCAACCTCGCCGCGGCGCTGTTCATCCTGCCGTTCTTCCTGTTTTCCGCGACGGCCGGCCAGCTGGCCGAGAAGTTCGACAAGGCGCGGCTCGCGCGCTTCATCAAGCTGCTCGAGGTGGCGATCATGGTGGTCGCCGCGGCCGGCTTCACCACGCGCAGCATCCCCGCGCTGCTGGTCGCGCTGTTCCTGATGGGCCTGCACTCGACGCTGTTCGGGCCGCTCAAGTACTCCATCCTGCCGCAGGTGCTGCGCGAGGCCGAGATCGTCGGCGGCAACGGACTCGTCGAAATGGGCACGTTCGTGGCGATCCTCGCGGGCACCTTGCTCGCCGGCGTGCTCATGAACCTGCCCGGGCACGGCGCGACGTACGTCGCGGCGGCCACGATCGGGCTCGCGATCCTCGGGCTGCTCACCGCGCTCGCGATGCCGCGCGTGCCCGCGACGGAGCCGGGCCTCAGGATCAGCTGGAACGTGTTCGCCGAAACCTGGCGCAACCTCGGCTACCTGCGCTCGAACCGCACGGTCTTCCTGTCGTGCCTCGGCATCTCGTGGTTCTGGTTCTTCGGGTCGATGTACTTCACGCAGTTGCCGCTGTACGCGCGCAACGTGCTGGGCGGCGACCCGACCGTGTTCACGCTGCTGCTCACCGTCTTCTCCATCGGCGTCGCCGTGGGCTCGCTGCTGTGCGAGAAGCTGTCCGGGCACAAGGTCGAGATCGGCCTGGTGCCGTTCGGCTCGATCGGCATGACGCTGTTCGGCGTGGACCTGTATTTCGCGTGGCCGGCGGCGGCAGCGACGTCCGCGATCCCGTGGCGCGAGTTCCTGGCGCAGGACGGCGCATGGCGCGTGCTGTTCGACCTCGGCGGCATGGCGATCTTCTCGGGCTTCTTCATCGTGCCGCTGTTCGCGCTGATCCAGACGCGCACGGCGCCGTCGCATCGCTCGCGCGTGATCGCCGCGAACAACATCCTCAATGCGCTGTTCATGGTGGCGGCCGCCGTCGTGGGCGTGCTGCTGCTGAACGTGGGCGGCCTGACGATTCCGCAGCTCCTGCTGGTCACCGCCGTCTTCAACGCGGCCGTCGCCGTGTACATCTACACGCTGGTGCCCGAGTTCCTGATGCGGTTCCTGTCGTGGCTGCTGGTGAACACGCTGTACCGCCTGCGCGTGAAGGGCCTCGAGAACGTGCCCGACGAAGGCCCGGCGCTGATCGTCTGCAACCACGTCAGCTTCATGGACCCGCTGATCGTCGCGGGCACCGTGCGCCGGCCGATCCGCTTCGTCATGTACTTCAAGATCTTCCAGTGGTTCGGCCTGTCGTGGCTGTTCCGCGCCGCGCGCGCGATCCCGATCGCGGGCAAGAAGGAAGACCCCGAGATGATGGAGCGCGCGTTCGCCGAAGTGGATCGCGAGCTCGCCGCCGGCAACCTCGTCGCGATCTTCCCCGAAGGCGGCATCACGCGCGACGGCGAGATCCAGCGTTTCCGCCCGGGCGTCGAGCGCATCCTCGCGGCGCGGCCCGTGCCGGTGATCCCGATCGCCTTGCGCGGCATGTGGGGCTCGCTGTTCAGTCGTCGCGACCGCCTGCGCATCCCGCGCCGCTTCTGGTCGCGCATCGAGATCGTGGTCGGCGCGCCCGTACCGCCGGAGCAGGCCGAAGCGGAAGTACTCGAGGCGAAGGTGAAGGAGCTGCGCGGCGACCTGGCGTGAGTGGAGAGCCGATAGCCGATAGCGGCAACGGCGGGCATCGCGGGAGCGGCTTTTGCCGCTGACCGCTGACCGTGCTCAGGCGATCTTGCCCGCGAGCACGAACAGCGCGAAGACGACGCCCCAGACCAGCAGGATGCGCCAGGTGAGCGACATCGCTTCCTGCATCTCGGCGAGCTGCGCGCGCGTGTCGTCGGTGTAGCCGTCGCCGTCGTCGATGTCCGCGTCGACCGACGCGCGCCCGGCGGCGAACAGGAACCCGATGTCGAGCATGCGCGTACGGTCGCGCGCGGCGTGGAAATCGCGCCATGCCGACGCGACGGCGTCGAAGTCGGCTGCGACGGCCAGCGCGAGCGTCATGAGGTGCGCGGCGGGCCAGTCCAGCACCTGCGCGAATTTCTCCAGCGCTGCGACCTGCTCGGGCGGCAGCGCCGCGGCGAACGTCGCGTCGCGCGCGAGCACCTGCACGATGCGATAGGCGAGCGCGCCGGCGGGGCCCAGCAGCACGAACCACAGCAGCACGCCGAACCAGCGGCGCAGGCCTTCGCGGAATACGGTGTCGACGAGCACGCCGGCGCCCGGCGCCACCGGCGGTCCGGATGCCGCGAGGCTGCGCAGCGCGGCCTGGCGGCGCTCCGCGTCGGGCGCACCGGCCACCGCTTCGACGTCGAGGTCGAGGTCGCGCGGGCCCCAGCAGTAGAACAGCACCGCGGCGCCGAGCACGAGCTCGAACAACCCGAACCACGCGTCGTCGAGCGCGAGCTGCACGAGCAGCAGCAGCGCGAACGGCACGCCGACCACGAGCGCCGCGCCGCCGGCGCCGCGCCAGAATCGCGCCTCGCCGAACGTGCGCTGCCCGAACGCGGTCCAGCCCGACAGCCATTCGAACCGACGCGCGCGGCCGAGGTCCGGCGCGACGTGCGCGACGGCCACCGCGATCACGATCGCGAGCAGGAGCGTTGCCATTGCGCCCGATTGTGCCAGTGCCCGTTGCGGGCGACTAGCGAGAAGCTATCGGCTTTCCGGGCGGCAGGTGCGTGCCGGTGCGCGCATGGAACCAGCGATCGATGAGATGGAAGGAAATGGACATCGCCGGCGGCAGGCCGAGCTCGCCGGCGGCGATCAGCCGCGGCATGTCGGCGTGGTGGAACCAGTGCGCTTCCGCGATCTCGGCGCCGCAGCGCACGTCGTTGCTCGCCGCCTCCGCCTCGAAGCCGAGCATCAGCGAGGCGGGGAACGGCCAGGGTTGCGATGCGTAATAGCGGCACGACGCGACGTGCACCCCGGTTTCCTCGTGCACCTCGCGCGCGACCGCCTGCTCGAGCGTCTCGCCCGGCTCGACGAAGCCCGCGAGCGTCGAGAACCGCCGCTCCGGCCAGCCCGGCTGGCGGCCGAGCAGGCAGCGGTCGCCGTCGCTGACGAGCGTGATGATCGCCGGATCGGTGCGCGGGAAATATTCCTGCGCGCATTGCGCGTTGCTGCAGCGCGCGCGGTGGCCGCCCGCGAGCAGCACGGTGGGCGCGCCGCAGCGGCCGCAATAGCGCTTGCGCGATTGCCAGTGCAGGAGCGCGCGCGCGAACGCGGCCACCGCCGCTTCGTCGCCCGGCAGCTCGGCCGCCGCGCGGCGCAGGTCGAGGAAGCGGTCGCCGGCAGCTTCGTGCGCGGCATCGACGGCCAGCGCGAACAGCGCGACGCCGCCCATCTCGCCGAGGAAGCTCGCGCGCGACGCGTCGTGCGCGTCCGTCGCGGCGCGGCGCAGGCGCGTGCCCGAGGCTTCGACGAGCACGCTGCCGTCGGCGCGCACGAGCACGACCGCACCCCGTGCCCAGGCGTGCGCGAGGGCGTCCGGATCGTCGCGGCGCTCGGAAGCGCGGTCGAGCGCAGCTTCGACGAAGGCGAAGCGCTGCGTACCGTCCACGATGCTCAAACCGTGAACGACGAGCCGCAGCCGCAGGTGGTCTTCGCGTTCGGGTTGCGGATGACGAACTGCGCGCCCGACAGCGACTCGCTGTAATCGACCTCGGCGCCCATGAGGTATTGCAGGCTCAAGGGGTCGACGACGAGCGTCATTCCGTCGCGCTCGATCGCGAAATCGTCCTCGGCGCGCTCCTCGTCGAACGAGAAGCCGTACTGGAAGCCCGAGCAGCCGCCGCCCGAGATGTAGACGCGCAGCTTCAGCCCGGGGTTGCCTTCCTCGGCGATCAGCTCGCGCACCTTCGCGACCGCCGCGTCGGTGACGACGAGCGGGGTCGGTGCGCTACGGTAGTCGGGAGTTGCGTCCATGGGGCTTCAGGTGCGGGCGAACGAGGCGCGGTTCAAGCGCGTCGCGCTTCCTTGACCGCCTTCAGCGTCGGTTCCTCGGCCGCCGCGGGGGCCGCGTCCTCGATCGGCTTCGGCAGCTGCTTGCGCGGCTCGTCTTCGCGCACGATGCGGCCGTTCACCTGCGCGCCGGCGGCCATTTCCAGCATCTTGTAGAAGATGTTCCCGTCGACGCGGGCCTGCGCCGCGAGCTCGACGCGCTCGGTCGCGACGATGTCGCCCTTGAGCTGGCCGTTGATCACGACGTGGGGTGCGCGGATCTCGCCCTCGATCACGCCCTTCTGCGAGAGCATGACGAGCGCGTCGGAGTCCGGCTCCGCGATCACCGAGCCGACGATGCGGCCATCGACGTGCAGGCCACCGGTGAAGATCACGTCGCCGCGGATCGTGGTCGTCGCGCCGATCAGCGTGTCGACGCTCATGGGCGGGCGATTGCCTTTCCTGCTATTGCCGAACATCGTCGTTCTCCCCGGCTGCGAGCGCCTCGTCCCAGGCAAAGGCCTGCTCGGTCTGCTCGCCGCCTTTCGATTTGACCACAACGCGCACCCGGCTGGGTGTGAAGCCGTCCGGCAGGACGAGATTGCCGTCCAGCTGCTGGAAGTACTTGAACGAGAAGGACAGCGGCGTCGCCGCCTGGTCCTGTACGAGCTCCTTCCAGCCCAGCGTGACGAGCTTGCGGTCGCGCATGCCCTCGACGCTGACTTCGGCCGTGCCTTCGGTGATCGCGGCCTTCTTCAGGTTCTGGCTCAGCGTCACGCGGAAGCCGTAACCGGCGGTCGAGCCGATCCGCGCGAGCGCCACCGAGTGCACGGTGAGCCCCTGGCGCGGCGAGCGACCGCCGACGAGGCGCTGGTAGAACGCGAGGTCGGCGCGCAGCGCGGCGATCTCTTCCTCGCGCTCGCGCAGCGTTTCCTGCAGCGACGAATTCGCGGTGCGCGAAACCTGGTCGGAGCGCTCGAAGTTCGCGAGCTTGCGCTGTGTTTCGCCCAGCGCCATTTCGCTGCCGGTGAGGCGCTGCTTCAGTTCGGCGACCTCGCCGTGCAGGTCGGGGCCGGGCGCCGGCTGCAGCGAGCGGCCGTACCACCAGGCGAGTCCGATCGACCCCAGCCACGCGACGACCAGCAGCACCACCACGCGGCGCGCGCGACGCGCGTCGTAGGCGCGGACGACCAGTTGCGGGAGCGGACGCTGGGCCACGCGGCCGGGTTCGGGACGGGAAGGGGGGCGAAGCGTATCGGATCGGGTGGCGCACCGCCTAGGACAGGCGTCACGGTGCGGGCGGATGCCAGGGCCGCTCGTCCCGCCGGGCAGGGATGCCGCGTCCTGCGAACGTCCCGGACGAACGTGCGCAGGGCTATCAGGTACTACAGGAAACGGAACTCGAACGCGACCGCGTTCTTGCCGGGGTCCTCGACCTCGAGGGTCAACGTGGCCGTCGCACCCGGTGCGAGTCCGGCGCGCAACGCGGCACTGCTGGAGACGTACTCGGTCGGCTCGAAACGACGCATCGCGATGCGCCGCTCGTCGACGTCCGACAGCACGATCTCCACCACCGGGTAGCTCTGCGTGAAGCCCGCTTCGTTCGCGAGCGTCGCGGTGATCACGAGCGCCCCGGGCACGGTCGGGTGCGGGCGCACGTCGCGCGCCATCAACGCGATGCGCGAGCGGTCGGTGATCGCGGGCACCGTGCAGTGCAGGCGCGTGCACGCGGCCTCGACGAGCTCGTGCACGCGCGAGTCGCGCAGCAACGGCTCGCGCTCGGCCCACGCCACCTGCCCGACCAACACGAGCCCCATCGCGACGGCACCGATGCGCCAGCCCCAGCTGCCGCGTGGCACGGCCGCGCGCGCCTGCTTCGCCGCCGCGAACGACGGCGGCGCCGATTCGCGCGGCGCGCGCATCGTGCGATCGAAATCCACGAACAGCTCGCGCTGTTCGGCATCCGGGTGCTGGACGCGTGGGCGCAGCGCCGGCACGTCGAGCTGCGGGATCGGCCCCGGCGTGCGCCGCTTCAACGCGGTGAACTGCTCGTTCGGCAGCTCGTCGACGATCGGCGCCAGCACGTCGATCTCCGCGCCGCAGGCGCCGCAGCGCGCGCGCCCGCGTCCCTGCGCGAGCCACTCGGCGCGCAGCTTGTAGACGGTCAGGCATTCGGGGCACTGCGTGTACATGCGGCGATTATCGCACTGTCAGTCCTGCAACTTGCGCCGGCCGTCGACGCGCACCCAGTCTTCCTTCGCGGTCACGCCGAGGTCGTCGCATTCCGCGTCGTACGCCGCGAGCACTTCGTCGGCCTGTTCGCGGAGGATTCCCGACAGCGCGATCGGCGCACCGGGCTTCGCCGCGGCCAGCAGCACCGGCGCGAGGACGACGAGCGCGCCCGCCAGGATGTTCGCGACCACGACGTCGCCCGCGAGGCCGGGCGGCGCCGCGTCGTGCAGCTCCAGGCGGTCCGCGACGCCGTTGCGCTGGGCGTTGTCGCGCGACGCGACGAGCGCCTGCGGATCGTTGTCGATGCCGATCGCGCGCGCCGCGCCGAGCTTCAGCGCGGCGATCGCGAGTACGCCCGATCCGCAGCCGTAGTCGACGACGGTGGCGCCGTCCAGCGCGAGCGAATCGAGCCATTCCAGGCACAGTGCCGTCGTGGGATGCGTGCCCGTGCCGAACGCGAGCCCGGGATCGAGGCGCACGACGACGTCCTCGTCGGATTCCGGCGGCTCGATCGTCGTGGGATAGATCCAGAGCCGCGCGCCGAAGCGCATCGGCTCGTAGCGGTCCATCCACGCGCGCGTCCAGTCGGCGTCGGCCACCGCGCGAACGTCGATGCGGTCGCGCGCCACGGCCGGCGCGAGCTCGGCGAGCGCGGCGATCAGCCCACGCTCGTCGATGCCCTCGTCGAACAGCGCCTCGACGTTCAGCTCGGGCCACAACGGCGTCTCGCCGACGCCGGGCTCGAGGATCGGGTGGTCTTCCGCGTCCAGCAGCGTCACCGACAGCGCGCCGAGCTCCTCGAGCGCGGGCTCGAGCTTCTTCCACTCGTGGCGGTGGGCCCTGATGACGAGTTGCAGCCAGGGCACGTCAGGTGCCTCGCTCGCACGAAGCGGTGTCGCAACCCGAAGTATGAGTCTGAGTCTGAGTATGAGTGCGAGTACACCGCGGTCTTGCCGTGGCCTTGCGACGTTCAAGGCAAAGCCGGAGGCTCATGCGTGCGCACTCATACTCAGACTCAGACTCGTACTTCGCGACCACGGCTGGAAAGGCGAGACACTACAACGCAATCGCCTTGTCCTTCCGCTCCGCGATCCGCTTCTCGAGGTAGTGGATGTTCATGCCGCCGGCCTGGAAACCGCCGTCGGCCATGATGCGCTGCTGCAGCGGGATGTTGGTCTTCACGCCTTCGATCACGAGCTCGGCGAGCGCGATGCGCATGCGCGCGATCGCCTGCGCGCGGTCGGCGCCGTGCACGATCAGC
This sequence comes from uncultured Pseudomonadota bacterium, assembly GCA_937996755.1. GTDB lineage: Bacteria > Pseudomonadota > Gammaproteobacteria > Xanthomonadales > Ahniellaceae > CALKUS01. The sequence goes on from CALKUS010000162.1 coordinate 26,889, forward strand.
TTGCCGATCATCGAGTCGTAGTTCGGCGGGATGCGGTAGCCGTCGTAGATGTGCGTGTCGAGGCGCACGCCCGGGCCGCCGGCCGGATGGAAGCGCGTGATGCCGCCCGGCGAGGGCATGAACGTGTCGGGGTCTTCCGCGTTGATGCGGCACTCGATCGAGTGGCCGCGCAGCACGACCTGCTCCTGGCGGATCGACAGCTTTTCGCCGGCGGCGATCATCAGCTGCTCGCGCACGAGGTCCACGCCCGTCACGAGCTCCGTCACGGGATGCTCGACCTGGATGCGCGTGTTCATTTCGATGAAGTAGAAGCGGCCATCCTCGAACAGGAACTCGAACGTGCCCGCGCCGCGATAGCCGATGCGCCTGCAGGCCTCGACGCACACGCTGCCGATCTCCGCGCGCTGCTCGGGCGTGAGGCCCGGCGCCGGCGCTTCCTCGACCACCTTCTGGTGGCGGCGCTGCATCGAGCAGTCGCGCTCGCCGAGGTGGATGGCGTTGCCCTGGCCGTCCGCGAGCACCTGGATCTCGATGTGCCGCGGGTGCTCCAGGAATTTCTCCATGTACACCTGGTCGTTGTTGAACGCGGCCTTCGCCTCGGCCTTGGTCGTCGCGATCGCGGTGTGCAGGTTCGCTTCCGTATGGACGACGCGCATGCCACGGCCACCGCCGCCGCCCGCCGCCTTCACGATCACCGGATAGCCGATTTCGCGCGCGATGCGAGCGTTCTCGTTCGCCTCGTCGCCGAGCGGTCCGCCCGAGCCCGGCACGCACGGCACGCCCGCCGCCTTCATCGCGCGGATCGCCTCGACCTTGTCGCCCATCAGTCGGATCACGTCGGGCGTGGGGCCGATGAACACGAAGCCGGACTTCTCCACGCGCTCCGCGAAATCGGCGTTCTCCGAGAGGAATCCGTAGCCGGGATGGATCGCCTGCGCGTCGGTCACCTCGGCCGCGGCGATGATCGCCGGGATGTTGAGGTAGCTCTCGCCGGCCGGCGCCGGCCCGATGCAGACGCTCTCGTCGGCCATGCCGACATGTTTGAGATTCCGGTCCACGGTGGAATGCACCGCGACCGTCTTGATGCCGAGCGCATGGCACGCGCGCAGCACGCGCAGTGCGATTTCGCCGCGGTTGGCGATGACTACTTTGTCGAGCATGTGTGGACGCCGATGTTCGGTGGCGATCGAGGTCAGGAAATCGGAAATCGGGAATGGGAAATCGGAAGAGCCGCGATCGTCGGCTCTTCCGATTGAGCGCGCGAAGCGCGCGTCCGATTGCCCATTGCCGATTTCCCGCCGTCAGGCGATGACGAACAACGGCTCGTCGAACTCGACGGGCTGGCCGGAAGACGCCAGCACGGCGGCGATCGTGCCGGACACGTCGGCTTCGATCTGGTTGAACATCTTCATCGCCTCGATGATGCCGAGCACCTCGCCCGCCTTGACCTGCTGCCCGACCTTCACGAACGGCGGCGCATCGGGGTTCGGCGACGCGTAGTACGTGCCGACCATCGGCGAGCGCACGACGTGGCCTTCCGGCAGCTCCTTCTTGCCCGGCGTGCCGGCGCTCGGCGCATGGCCGGGCGCTGGCGCGGCACGCTGCTCGACGTGGTGCACGTGCGTGACCGGCGGCGGCACGGGCGCCGCCATCATCGTCATGCCGCCTTTCGGCATGCGCGAGAGGCGGATGGTCTCTTCGCCTTCCTTGATCTCGAGCTCGGAGAGGTTCGACTCCTCGAGCAGGTCGATCAGCTTCTTGATCTTTCTGAGGTCCATGGGTCCCCCGACCTTTGCTTGTCTAGATGCCGGTCTGGATTTCTTCGGCTTCCTCGGCTTCGGGCCGCGCGCCCAGTCGCTGCGCGATCGCTTCGAGCGCGAAGCGGTAGCCCTGCAGTCCGAAGCCGCAGACCACGCCCGTGGCTGCGTCCGAAAAGTACGAATGTCGCCGGAACGACTCGCGCGCGTGCACGTTCGACAGGTGCACCTCGACGAACGGGATGGAGACCGCCGCGAGTGCGTCGCGCAGCGCGACGCTGGTATGCGTGAAGCCGCCCGGATTGATCACGATGTACGACGTTCCCGCCGCTTTCGCAGCATGGACCGCTTCGATCAGCGCGAGCTCGCTGTTGCTCTGCCGGCAGTCGACCGCGAGGCCCAGCGCCCGTCCCCAGCCGATCACCGCGCGCTCCAGGTCGGCCAGCGTGTCGCGGCCGTAGACGGCCGGCTCGCGCGTGCCGAGCAGGTTGAGGTTCGGGCCGTTGAGCACCAGGATCGACGCCACGACACCTGCCCGCGCGAAAGGGCGGCTAGTCTGGCCGAGGTGCGCGTTGTTGTCCAGATCGCCGAAGTTACGGGCCGGATCGGCTCGAACTTCGTACGGACGTTTGAGTTCTCGCTTCAGTCCAGGACCGGGGCGAGCCATTCCTTCAGGGATTCCTCGTGGAAGCTGCCCATCTGGCGGTCGATGATGCGGCCGCGAGCGTCGATGAGGACGCTGTAGGGCAGGACGCCGCGCGTGTCGCCGAAGCGCACGGAAGCGTCGGTCGGGCCGGGCGCGTCCAGCAGGATCGGGTAGGAAACGCCCGTATCGGCGACGAAGCGGCGCACTTCCTCGGGGTCGTCCAGCGCCACGCCGATCACCTGCAGCCGGTCGCCGGCCTCGCGGTGGTAGCGCTCGAGCAGCGGCATCTCCTCGACGCACGGCCCGCACCAGGTCGCCCAGAAATTGACCAGGCGCGGCTTGCCGTCCCAGCGCGTGAGCGGCACGGCGCCGCCGTCGAGCGATGCGAGCGTGAGCTCGGGGTAGGCGTCGCCGATGTCGCGCGCGTCCACGCCCGCCGGCGCCGGCGGCATGGCGCGCCGCGGCGCGAAATAGTCGCCGGCGAGGAAACCCGCCGCGGCGCCGACGATGGCGATCAGGACGACCAGCAGGGTGGTGCGGTTCACGGCGCGCACGCCGCGATCTTCTGCAGGCGCGCGGTGAACGCCGGCGCGTCCTCGAAGCCGACCAGGCGCAGCGCGCGCTGCTCCTCGCCGCCGCACGCGAACAGCAGCGTGTACGGCGGTCCGACCACGCCGTAGCGCTTCATGAGCGCCTGGTCGGCATCGTCGTTCGCCGTGACGTCGGCCTGCAGCAGCACGAACCGCGCGAGCGCAGCCTGCACATCAGGTTCGGGCAGCGTGTATTTCTCCATTTCCTTGCACGCGACGCACCAGTCCGCGTAGTAGTCGAACAGCACGGGCTTGTTCGCGGCTTTCGCCGCGCTGAGCTCGCGATCGAGCTCCTCCGTGGTCTTGACGCGCTTGAACGGCAGCAGCGCCTCGTGCGCCGCGTTGCCGCCGCCGCGCAGGCCCGCGAGCGGCTGCAGCCAGTCGCGCGCGCCGGAAAGCGCGCCGACCAGCTGCGCGGCGCCGACCAGCAGCAGGACGATGCCGAGCGCCTGCGCCAGCTTGCGGCCGAGCCGGGCGTCCGGCGGCGTGCGCATCAGCGCGCCGAGCGCGACGGCGCTGCCGATGCAGATCGCGGCGAGCATCGCCATCACCACGCGCACGTCGAGGAAGCGCTCGAGCATCCAGACGGCGAGCAGCAGGAAGACGACGCCGAACACCTGCTTCACCGATTCCATCCACGCGCCGGCGCGCGGGATCCAGCGGCCCGCCCCCGTGCCGATCGCGATCAACGGCGCGCCCATGCCGAGCGCGAGCAGGAACAGCGCGGCGCCGCCGAGCACGGGATCGCGCCGCTCGGCGATGTAGATGACCGCGGCTGCGAGCGGCGGCGCGACGCACGGACCGACGATGAGCGCGGACAGCGCGCCCATCACGGCGACGCCCTTCAGCGAGCCGCCCTGCTGGTTGTTGCTGGTGTTCGCGAGCTTCGTCTGCAGCGCAGCGGGCAGCTGCAGCTCGTACAGGCCGAACATCGACAGCGCGAGCGCGACGAAGACGAGCGCGAACGCGGTGAGCACCCACGGCTTCTGGAACGCGGCCTGCAGGTTCGCGCCCGCGAGGCCCGCGACGACGCCCGCGATCGTGAACACGACGGCGGACGCGAGCACGTAGACGAGCGACAGCATGAACGCGCGCCGCGTCGTCACGCTCGGGCCCGCGCCCGCGATGATGCCGGAGAGGATCGGGATCATCGGCAGGACGCACGGCGTGAACGCGAGCAGCAAGCCGAAGCCGAAGAACGCGAGCAGCGTCGCGAACCAGCCCTTGCCGCCCAGCGCCGCCGCGAGGCGATCCTGCTCGGACTGCGGCGCGCCGGCGTCGGTCGTCGCGACGGGCGTGATCGTTCCCGCGGGAAGGTCGACGGACACTTTCCGCTTCATCGGCGGATAGCAGATGCCGTCTTCCTGGCAACCCTGCAGCGTGAGCGAGATCGCGAGCTTCTGCGCGGCCGATTCCGTGCGTGCGAACCGGATCGGCACCTCGACCACGTCGTAGTAGACGATCACGTCGCCGAAGTGCTCGTCGACGTGCGGCTTGCCCGGTGGCCACTCGAGCTTCGCGTCGCGCAGCACGGGCGCGCCGCTGCCGTCGGCGACGTCGATCGCGTCGATGCGCGTGCGGTCGCGGTAGAGGTAGTAGTCGGGCGCCATCGTGAAGCGCGCCAGCAGCTCGTTGCCCGATGTCGCGATCACCTCGCCCTGGAACGCTTCCTCGGGCGGCAGCGGCAGCGCTTCGATGCCGCCGCCTTCCTCGTGGCCGAGCGCGAAGACATCGGCGTTCGAGCCGCGCACGACGCCGGGCACGGGCGCGCTGCCCACCGCTGGCGCAGCGGGTGCCGCGAGCGGCGCGGCAACCGGCGCGGATGCCTGCGCCGGCGGCGGCAGGTCGATGGTGACCGTGGCCGGGCTCGGCGGGTAGCAGATCTTGGGATCGACCTCGTGGCAGCCCTGCACGCTCACCTTCAGCACGAGCTGCGCGAGCGCGGGGTCGGCGATCGTGAGCGGCACGATCGCGCGCGCGCTGCGATGGTAGACCTCGACGTCGCCGAGGAACTCGTCGTGTTTCTTCTCGCCCGGCGGCAGGTCCAGCGGCCGCACGCCCACGCCGGCCGCGTCGGTCTTCACGCGGATCTTGTCGCGGTAGAGGTAGTAGTCGGGTGCGATCGTCCAGTCGAGCTGCACGTGCTCGCGGTCGAGCACCGTCGTGCGCAGCTTGAACGCTTCCTCGACCGGCAGCAGTTCTTCCTCGCCCGCGGCGCGCGCGGTCGCGGTGGTGCCGAGGAGCAGGAGCAGCGGCAGCAGGAATCGTGTCACGGCGGGCGTCGGTCCGGGGGAGCGCAGGATACGACCGGGACGGGGCGTCGTGGCTTGCGTCAGCCGCGCGTCGAACCCACGACCCAGTCCAGGTACGCGGGCAGGCCCGCCGCGACATCGACCGCGATCACTTCGGGAAGTTCGTAGGGATGCGCCGCGACGATCGCGTCGCGGAGCGCGCCGAACCGCTCCCGCGTGGTCTTCACCAGCAGCAGGCATTCCTCGGCGGACTCGACGGCACCCTGCCAGCGATGGATGGAATGCACGGCGGGCAGCACGTTCACGCACGCGGCGAGGTGTCCCTCGACCAGCGCGTGGCCGATGCGCTGCCCGACCTCGCGGTCGGGCACCGTGCAGAGCACGAGCAGGACGCCCGTGTCGCTCATTCGAAGCCGTTCGAGAACAACGGGTCCGGCGGCGCGCCGTTGCAGACGGCGGGCGTCGCGAACAGGCAGTTCACCCACTCCGGATGGTCGATGAACGGATTGCGGTTCTGCTGGAACGAATAGATCACGTCGTTGCGCAGGCGCTCGGCGTCGTCCGGCGGGTCCGCGTTGTGCCACGCGACGAGCACGCTCTTCAGGCCCATGTAGCCGACGGCCGCGACCTGGCCCGACGGCGTGGTGCCGATGAGGCCCGCGTTGTCGGTGACGATGAGGTCGGGCTCCGGCTGGCCGTTCGCGGCGTTGCCGCCTTCGTAGCGCACGTCCATGTAGAGCACCGCGCGCGCCATGTCGCCCTTGCGGTGGTTCCAGGTTTCGTAGATCGACGAGCTGCTCCAGTTCGAGTTTCCGGGGTACACACCGCTGCCGCCGCCGAAACCCGCGTTGACGTCGGTGACGCCCTCGGCGCAGCCGCTCGGGCAGTTCCCGTAGGGGCTGTTGCCGCGCGTGGAGTTGTAGTCCTCGGCCGACAGGTAAAGCATGTGCGTGTCGGTGTACGGCGAATACGGATTGCCGTTGCCGTCCAGGCCGCTCAGGTCGTTGAAGCCGTGCGAGTTCGGCCAGGTGTGCTCGCGGTTGTAGCGGTTCGACGCGCCCGCCGGACAACCGGACGACGCGCCCGAGCGGCAATCGACCTTCGTGTACGTGCGGTTGCGGTAGACGTCGAGGATCCTGCCGCTGTTCTGCGGATCCTGGTCGGCCGTCTCCAGCACGGTCCACGCGCCGAAGTAGGTGAACGCGACGTGGTCCTTGATGCGGTTGTGCAGTCCCGTGCGCAGCACCGTGGCGTTGCTCGCGTCGATGCCGGCGTAATAGTCGCCTGCGGTGGCAGCCGTGCCGAACGTGAACGGGTAGTTCGCGGCCATGGTGTTCGCCACGCCATCCTGGTCGGTGACGCCCGCCGCGAAGATCGTGACGGTGCACGACTCCGAGTTCTGGAAATCGACGTCCGGGTTCAGCGTGTACGAGGTCGGGCCGCCCGTCGCGGTGGCCGTGTGCGAACCGCTCGCGGTGCACGAGATCCCGTACCACGAGCCGGACGTGGTCACGGGCTCGGAGAAGTTCACGACCACGTTCGCGGCGATCGCGACGGCGCCGGCGCCGGCGGCGGGCACGGTCGACGCGACGACGGGCGCGGTGTCGGCGCCGGTCGTGAACGTGGCGACGTAGTTCGCCGCCATCGGGTCGGCCGTGCCGTCGAGGTCGACGACCTGCGCGGCGACGATCGTCACGGTGCACGTCTCGCCGAACGCGAAGTCGGTGGTCGGGTCGAGCGTCCACGACGTCGGGCCGCCCGTCACGATGGCGGCGTGCGTGTTGCTCGTGCCGCACGTGATGTCGTACCACGCGCCGTTCGCGCTGACCGGCTCGTTGAAGTTCACGACGACGTTCGCGGCGATCGCGACGCCCGTCGCGCCGTTGATCGGCGTCGTCGACGCCACCGTCGGCGGGAAGTCGCCGGCCGGACCGAACTGCACGTCGTCGATCGCGAGCCCGTCGTCGACACCGCCGTCGTTCGTGTCGTTCCAGCGGATCCAGACCTGGCTGCCTGCCGCGAGCGCGAGGCCCGTCAGCGTGCCGGACTTCGCCGTGCGGTTCGCGGCGGCATTGCCGTCGAGCGCGGTCGAAGCCGTGCCGGCGGTCGTCGGCGACGAGAAGTCGAGCGCGTCGAAGTTGGTCCAGTTCACCGCAGTCGGCGCATCCGTGACGGCGCAGGCGCTCGTGCAGTACTGGAAGTCGAGCTTGTCGGCGCCGTTGAGGTCGCCCAGCCGCCACTGTTCGCCGACGTAGGAAACATCGAGCGAATTGAGCGTCGCGCCCGTGTCGTTCTGGATGCGCACCCCGATCTTGGGCGTGATGCTGCCGGACGCGATCCCACCGAACGCACGTTCGCCGGAGCCGGACGTGCCGAAACTGTACGCGTCGCCCGAAGGCGTCGCGCCGCCGCCGTCGCTCACGGTGTACGTGACGCCGGCGACATTGTTCTCGGTGAAGTACCAGCCGTTCGGCAGCGTGGTGCCGGTCGCATTGACGCCCTCCAGCGCCGCGAAGGTTTCCGCGGGCAAGGGCGCGCCGGTGTAGGAAACGAACTGCGCCTGCGCGCAGGGCGCGAGCGAGACGAGCGCGAGCAGCGCGAATGCGCGGCGGGCGAAAGCGATGGACATGACGATGTTCCCCCGCGCCCGGGATCCGGGCGTTGTTGCTGGCCAGGTTTCGGTGGTGCGGCAGTAGCCGCCCTGGCCACGCCTGCCGGGATGCGCACGGCAGCCTCGGAGGTCGCGGAGCATAGCCCTACTTCGTGACAGGCGGCAGGGCCGGTTCCTGCGTGTCGAGGTTGCTTGAAACCTCACGACACGCCCTTACCTTGTGGTCGATCCGGTAGTGACCCCCGTTCCAAGGGGCCTCGCGCGTCGGTTAAACTTGGCACTCACCGGGGGTGAGTGCTAACAGCACTCCCTCGATGCAAGCAAAATCAACGACTTACTCCAAGAGGTTCGTCCCATGAACATTCGTCCGTTGCACGATCGCGTGGTCATCAAGCGCATGGAAGAAGAGCGCCTGTCGGCCGGCGGCATCGTCATCCCCGACACCGCGACCGAAAAGCCGATCAAGGGCGAAGTGGTCGCCGTGGGCGAGGGCAAGCCGCTCGACAACGGCCAGATCCGCGCGCTGAAGGTGAAGGCCGGCGACAAGGTGCTGTTCGGCAAGTACTCCGGCACCGAGGTGAAGGTCGACGGCAAGGATTACCTCGTCGTTCGCGAAGACGACATCTTCGCGGTTTTCGGTTGAGAGCAGGGCCCAGGGCCCAGGGCCCAGCGCCCAGGGCCGCAGCCTGCGACAACCCCGCTCTTCTGTGCCCTGGGCCCAGTGCCCTGGGCCCTAAAACCAAGACACAGGAACTACGAACATGGCAGCGAAAGAAATCCGTTTCAGTGAAGACGCGCGTGCGCGCATGCTCAAGGGCGTCAACGTCCTCGCCAATGCCGTGAAGGCAACGCTCGGCCCGAAGGGCCGCAACGTCGTGCTCGAGAAGAGCTTCGGCGCCCCGACGATCACCAAGGACGGCGTGTCCGTCGCGAAGGAGATCGAGCTCGCCGACAAGTTCGAGAACATGGGCGCGCAGATGGTCAAGGAAGTCGCTTCCAAGACCT
>CALKUS010000163.1 GCA_937996755.1 uncultured Pseudomonadota bacterium
TCGAGCCGGAACTGCTCGCTGGCGATGCGCGCGATTTCGCGGTCATAGGTTTCGAGCAGTGGAAATGTCCACTCCGAGCCTTCGGAAATCAGCCGTTTGCCACTCATGCCATGCGCCTCTTGAACAGTTCCCGGAATACCGGATAGATGTCTTCGGCTCCGCCGATTTCCTGCATCGCGAACTGCTTGTGCGTGGCCTGGAGTTTCTGGTACTCCTCCCACAGGCTCTGATGCCGGTCGGGGGTAATCTCGACGTAGGCGAAATACTGCACGAACGGCATGATCCGCGCGCTGAGGATTTCCCGGCACTGCGGTGAGTCATCCTGCCAGTTGTCGCCGTCCGAAGCCTGGGCCGCGTAGATGTTCCACGCGCCCGGCGAATAACGCTCCGAAACGATGTCCGCCATCAGCGACAGCGCCGAGGACACCACGGTGCCGCCGGTTTCGCGCGAATAGAAGAACTCCTGCTCGTCGACTTCCTTCGCGACCGTATGGTGGCGGATGAAGACGACTTCGATGCGCTCGTAATTGCGGGTCAGGAACAGATACAGCAGCGTGAAGAAACGCTTGCCGAGATCCTTGCGTTCCTGATCCATCGACCCGGATACGTCCATGATGCAGAACATCACCGCCTGCGTCGTCGGCTTCGGCACCTTGTCGTAGCGATTGTACTGGAGATCGATCGGATCGATGTAGCCGACGATCCGGCGCAGATGCAGCGTGCGGTGCAGCTTCTCCTCGATGATGGCTATGGTGTTGTCGTCCCTCGGATCCTTGGCCTTTTCAGCCGCCAACGTCGCCTCGAGCGCGGAAACCCGTGCCCGGTGGCGTTCGACGAGCCCGGGAAGCCCGGCGGTGAGCAGCTCCATGCGCAGGGTCACGGCTGTACCCGCGGCATGCGCCCGTTCGAGTCCGTCCACGAAGGAGCAGGTGCGTACATTTGTTCGGCAGTGTACCGCGCTTTTCCGCGGACGAAAGACCCCGAACGCGCGCAGCCCGTCACTCGGCTACGCTGGGCGGCGATGTTCACCTGCGAAACCTGCGGAGCGGAGTTCACGCTCGGCGAAAGCGTCCTCAAGAAGTACCCCAACTGGAAGCCGAAGGCGTGCATGGACTGCCGCGAGAAGCCGGCCGCGCGCAGCGCCACGGCGAAGGCGAAAACGCCGGCGAAGAAGGGCGGCAATTCGCTCACGAAGACGGGCAACTTCACCACCGCCGAAATCCTCATGCGCTTCACCCTCGGGCCCGATACGGGCGTCTTCACCGATGGCTCGTGCGCGGGGAACCCCGGGCCCGGCGGCTGGGGCGCGGTGTACGCCCGCGACGGCCGCGTGGTCGCCCAGAAGTGGGGCCAGGAACCCATGACCACGAACAACCGCATGGAGCTGACGGCGATGATTGCCGGCCTTTCGCTCATCGGCCCCGACGACGCGGTGGACGTGTATTCGGACAGCATGCTCGTGGTGAACACGCTGACGAAGTGGGCGGCAAGCTGGGAGAAGGCGGGCTGGAAACGCCGCGAGGGCGAGGTCAAGAACCTCGACCTGGTGCAGGAGGCGTACGCGCTCGCGAAGTCGCGGCCGAAGGCACGCATCCAATGGATCCGCGCGCACGACGGCTCCCGCTGGAACGAATACGCGGACTCGCTTTCGCAGGCGTACTTGCGCGCCGAGGTCTAGGAACGCGCGGAAGCGGCGAGTTCGCCCGTCCCGGTACCCGTGGCGTTCGTACAACGGCGCCGGGACGGCGTGAGGAGGCAGCGATGAGCACCCGGCACCTGGGCGAGCGCTATGAATACCTTTCTGAGAACCGCGTCGAACAGTATGGCGGCGACATCAACATCTACCTGCGCTGGGAAAAGCATTTGATGTTCGCCTGCCCGTCGGCCTATCGCGTGCCGACCGCAATGCGCTTGGGGGACTTTCTCGAACAGATGTTGAAGCCCGACTACGCCGCCCATCCCGACTGCGCGGCGCTCGACTTCACACGCTGCCAGTGGAAGCTCGACAAGGCGCCGTGGACGGCCGACAAGATCCGCAAGAAGGTCCTCAAGCACACCGTGTGGTTCCTGTTCGCGCTGTGGACCGGCTTCACGTTCGTCGGCTTCTTCACGCCGATGCACGATCTGGCCGCGCGCCTCGTGCCGTTCGACTGGGGGCCGTGGGAAACCTTCTGGGTGTTCTTCTACGCGTTCGCGACCTGGGGCAACGCCGGCTTCATGCGCGAGCAGGTCTGCCTGTACATGTGTCCGTATGCGCGCTTCCAGAGCGCGATGTTCGACAAGGACACGCTGGTCATCTCCTACGACGCCGAGCGCGGCGAGCCGCGCGGCTCGCGCAAGCGCGGCACCGACCCGAAGGCGGCCGGCCTCGGCTCCTGCGTCGACTGCACGATGTGCGTGCAGGTCT
>CALKUS010000164.1 GCA_937996755.1 uncultured Pseudomonadota bacterium
ACGCGATGGTGCAGTGGTGGTACGGCCACAACGCGGTCGGCTTCTTCCTGACCGCCGGCTTCCTCGGGATGATGTACTACTTCGTGCCGAAGCAGGCCGGGCGGCCGATCTACTCCTACCGCCTGTCGGTCGTGCACTTCTGGGCCCTGATCTCGATCTACATGTGGGCCGGCCCGCACCACCTGCACTACACGGCGCTGCCCGACTGGGCGCAGTCGCTCGGCATGGTGTTCTCGCTCGTGCTGCTGGCGCCGTCCTGGGGCGGCATGATCAACGGCGTCATGACGCTGCAGGGTGCGTGGGACAAGCTGCGCACCGATCCGATCATCAAGTGGCTGATCGTCTCGCTGTCGTTCTACGGCATGAGCACGTTCGAAGGCCCGATGATGTCGATCAAGACGGTGAACTCGCTGTCGCACTACACCGACTGGACGATCGGCCACGTGCACTCCGGCGCGCTCGGCTGGGTGGCGATGATCACGATCGGCTCGGTGTACGCGCTGCTGCCGAAGCTCGTCGGCCGGCAGCAGATGGCCTCGATGAAACTGGTCGAGACGCACTTCTGGGTCCACACGGTCGGTGTCGTCTTCTACATCGCGTCGATGTGGATCGCGGGCGTGATGCAGGGGCTGATGTGGCGCGCGACGGACGCGGACGGCAACCTCGCGTACACGTTCGTCGAGTCGTTGAAGGCGACCTATCCCTATTACCTCGGGCGTCTCGCGGGTGGCGTGCTGGTGCTCGCCGGCATGCTCATGATGGCCGTGAACGTCGCGCGCACGATGGCCGAAGCGCGCCGCGCCGCGCCGGCCGGCGCGCAGCCTGCCGCCGCCTGAGGGGGACACGACGATGAACCACGAAAAAGTCGAGAAGAACGCCGCGCTCATGGGTGTGCTCATCGCGATCGTCATCGCGGTCGGCGGCCTGGTCGAGATCGTGCCGCTGATGTATCAGGCGCAGGTGGTCGAGCCGCTGCCCGGCATGAAGCCGTACCCGGCGCTCGAGCTCGCGGGCCGCGACATCTACGTGCGCGAGGGCTGTTACAACTGCCACTCGCAGATGGTGCGCACGCTGCGCTTCGAGACCGAGCGCTACGGCCACCATTCGCTCGCCGGCGAGTCGGTCTACGACCGGCCGTTCCAGTGGGGCAGCAAGCGCACGGGGCCGGACCTCGCGCGCGTCGGCGGTCGCTACAGCGACGACTGGCACCGCGTGCACCTGATCGATCCGCGCGCCGTCGTGCCCGAGTCGAACATGCCGGGCTTCCCGTGGCTCGCGGAGACGCCGGTCGACGCGGCCACGATCCGCCGCCACATGGAAGGGCTGCGCACGCTGGGCGATCCGTACACCGCCGACGACCTCGACGGCGTGAACGCGGCGGTCGACGGCCACAGCGAGCTCGATGCGCTCGTGGCCTACCTGCAAGGCCTGGGCCGCTATGCGCCGCGCGTCGAGGCCGCGCCCGCGGCCGCCGCCGGCGCCGCGACGGCGACGAAGTAAGGAGATCGCGAGAATGATTCCGGGCGTGGTGCTGGGCGTGGTGACGGCGACGATGCTCGTCGCGTTCATCGGGGTGGCGGTATGGGCGTGGCTGCCCGGTCGCCGCGAAGGTTTCGCGCGCGCGGCGGCGCTGCCGCTCGCCGACGATGCGCAGCCGGGAGGCCCGCGATGAACGCCGGCTGGAGCTTCTACATCGCGATCTTCACGGTCGTGAACATCCTCGCCTGCCTGTGGCTGCTCTGGTGGACGTCGCGCCACCGCACGAAGGACGAAGCGACGGAGACCACCGGTCACACGTGGGACGGCCTGACCGAATACAACAAGCCGCTGCCGCGCTGGTGGCTCAACCTCTTCTACGCGACGATCGCGTTCGCTTTCGCGTACCTCGTGCTGTTCCCCGGGCTCGGCAGCTTCGCCGGCACGAAGCAGTGGACGAGCTCGGATGAGCTCGCCACCGAACAGCAGGCCGCGAATGCGAAGCGCGACGCGGCGCTCGCGCGCTATGCGCAGCGTCCGGTCGCCGAGCTCGTGCACGACGAGTCCGCGCTCGCGCTCGGCCGCGGCGTGTTCGCGAACCACTGCGCCGCGTGCCACGGCTCCGACGCGCGGGGCGCGCGCGGCTATCCGAACCTCACCGACGCCGACTGGCTGTGGGGCGGCGAGCCCGAGCGCGTGCTCGAGACGGTGCTCGACGGCCGCAATGCCGCCATGCCGGCGCTCGGCGGCGTGCTCGGCGACGACGGCGTCGCGGAGACGGCCGTATACGTGCAGAAGCTGGCCGGTGGCCCGGTCGACCCGGCGCTCGCGTCGCGCGGCGAACGCCGCTTCGCCACGCTGTGCGCGGCGTGCCACGGTGCCGACGGCAAGGGCAATCCCGCGCTCGGCGCCCCGAACCTCACGGACGACACCTGGCTGTACGGCGGCGACCTCGCCGCGATCACGCAGACCATCCGCGACGGCCGCGACGGCGCGATGCCGGCGCACCGCACGCTGATCGGCGAGCCGCGCGCGCGCCTCGCCGTGGCCTGGGTGCTGTCCGGCGCCGGCAGCGCGGCTCCGGCCGCAGGCGCCGGCACACCGCCGCAGTCGCCGTGAGCGGCGCGCCCGGCGAAGACGCGGGGACGCGACGCCTGCGCCGCGTCGGCGCCGTGCTGTGGCCGTCGTTCTTCGCGGCCGGCGTCGCCACCACGGTGTGCTTCGCGGTGCTCGATCCCGGCGCCATCGACCTGCCGCGCTGGCTGCCGCGGCTCGATGCGATGGGTATCTACACGCTCGGCTTCGCCGCGTTCTGGGTGGCGACGACCGCGGCGAGCGCATTCACGGCGCTGCTGCTCGAGGACCGTCGGTGAGCCGCACGCCGATCAAGCTCACGCTGGTGGGCGACGACGGCGCGATGTACGAGTCGGCGCCGAAGGTCTACCCGCACGAGGTGCCCGGCCGCTTCGGCAACCTGCGCAAGATCGCGGCCGTCGTGCTGCTCGGCATCTTCTACGGGCTGCCGTGGCTGAAGTGGAACGGCATGCAGGCCGTGCTGTTCGACCTGCCCGCGCGCAAGTTCCACCTGTTCGGGCTCGTGCTCTGGCCGCAGGACTTTCCCTGGCTCGCCGGCCTGCTCGTGATCGCGGGCCTGTCGCTGTTCTTCTTCACCGCGCTCGCCGGCCGGTTGTGGTGCGGCTACGCGTGCCCGCAAACGGTCTGGACCGAAGTGTTCCTCTGGATCGAGCAGCGCGTCGAAGGCACGCGCAACCAGCGCATGAAGCTCGACGCCGCGCCGTGGAGCGCGTCGAAGGTGCGCATCAAGGCGACGAAGCACGCGCTGTGGCTCGTGCTCGCACTCTGGACCGGCTTCACGTTCGTGGGCTTCTTCACGCCGATCGCGACGCTGGGCGGTTCGCTGCTGCACGGCGAAGCCGGCGGCTGGGTGACGTTCTGGCTGCTGTTCTACGCCTTCGCCACCTGGGGCAACGCCGGCTTCCTGCGCGAGCAGGTGTGCCGCTACATGTGCCCGTACGCGCGCTTCCAGGGCGCGATGTTCGACCGCCAGACGCTGATCATCGCGTACGACGAGAAACGCGGCGAGCCGCGGGGTCGCGCACGCAAGGACGGCCCGGCCGTGGGCGACTGCATCGACTGCAGCCTGTGCGTGCAGGTCTGCCCGACCGGCATCGACATCCGCAACGGCCTGCAGTACGACTGCATCGCGTGCGGCGCGTGCATCGACGCGTGCGATGGCGTGATGGACAAGATCTCGCGCCCGCGCGGCCTGATCCGCTACACGACGCAGACCTCGCTGGCCGGCGCGGCCACGCGCATCCTGCGCCCGCGCGTGCTCGTGTACGGCACGCTGCTGCTGGCCGCGCTCACCGCGTGGACGTGGTCGCTCGCCGTGCGCATGCCGCTCGGCGTCGACGTGCTGCGCGACCGCAACGCGCTGTATCGCGTGGCGAGCGACGGCAGCATCGAGAACGCCTACACGCTGAAGGTCATGAACAAGGACGTGGTGCCGCACGCGTACGCGATCACGCTCGTCGACGGCGACGGCGTGACGCTGGTCGGCGCGCCGCTCGTGGCCGAAGTGGAGGCCGGCGGCATCGCGGCCGTCGCCGCCACGCTGCGCGCCGCACCCGGCGGGCCGTCGATGCGCAACGTGCACCTGCGCGTCGCCGCGAAGGAAGACGACCGGCAGGTGCGCGAAGAGGAGAGCCGCTTCTTCTCGCCGGCGCCGGGGGCGACGCGATGAGCGCATGGCGGCAACCGCTCCTGTGGCTCGTGCTCGCACTGCCGGCCGCGACCGTCGTCGCGGGCTTCACCACGCTCGGTCTCGCGGCCGCGGGGCCCGACACGAGCGGCGACGCCGCCGTGAAGCGCACCGCCCAGGCACAGGTCGAGGACCTCGCGCCCGACCTCGCCGCGGCGCACGCCGGCCTCGCCGCCACGATGCGCGTCGACCGCGTGCACGGCGCGATCGAAGTCGCGCTCCCGCCGGGCACGGTGGCGGCGACGCTCGTGCTGCGCCATCCGGTCGACGCCGCGCTCGATCGCACGCTCGCGCTCGCGCGCGCCGGCGACGCGTGGCGCGCACGGACGGCCGCGCCGCTCGCGGGCAACTGGCTCATCGAGCTGCACGGCGCGAACGACGCGTGGCGCCTCGACGGCCGCCTCGCCCGCGACGCCGACGCCGCCAGGCTCGCGCCGCGCCTGCGCGTGGCGCCGCCGGCGTGAACGCCTGCCGCCACTGCGGCGAAGCGGTTCCCGCCACCCGGGCGGGCTCGCCGTGGTGCTGCGCCGGGTGCGCGGCGGCCGCGGCGTTCGTGGCCGAGCTCGGGCTCGACGACTTCTATCGCCTGCGCAGTGCGCCCGCGCCGGTGCCGCGCGAGGACGCC
Organism: uncultured Pseudomonadota bacterium; assembly: GCA_937996755.1. Classification (GTDB taxonomy): domain Bacteria; phylum Pseudomonadota; class Gammaproteobacteria; order Xanthomonadales; family Ahniellaceae; genus CALKUS01. Next base: position 4,884 of record CALKUS010000164.1, read on the forward strand.
GCGCTCGCGCGGGAATGGGACGCGCCGGCATTGCGCGTCGCGAACGTGCGCGCGGGTCGCGACGGCGACGAAGCGTTGCTCGAAGTCGACGGGTTGCGTTGCGCCGCCTGCGCCTGGCTGGTCGAGCGCGCGTTGCGCGCGCAGCCGGGCGTGCGCGAAGCCGCGTTGAACGGCACGACCGCGCGGCTGTTCCTGCGCCTCGATCCCGGCCTGCCGCTCGCACCGCTCGCACTCGTCGTCGCGCGCCTCGGCTATCGCCTGCTTCCGCCCGACGCGGCGGCCGCGGCGCGCCTGCGCACGCGTCGCACGGCGCTGAAGCGTCTCGCCGTCGCGGGCATCGGCACGCTGCAGTCGATGATGTTCGCGGAAGCGCTCTACTTCGGCGGCGACGCGATGCCGCCCGCGGTGCGCGACGCGCTGCGCTGGCTCGGCCTCGCGCTCGCGGCGCCCGTCGTCTTCTACGCGGGCGCGCCGTTCCTGCGCGGCGCGCGCGCCGAGCTCGCGCGCGCGCGCCCGGGCATGGACCTGCTGGTGACGACGAGCGTGCTGCTCGCGTTCGCCGCGAGCGTCGTCGAGACCGTGCGTGGCGGCGCGGCGGTCTGGTTCGACGCCGCGGTGATGTTCGTGTTCCTGCTGCTCGCCACGCGCACCGTGGAGCAGCGCCTGCGCGAGCGCGCGCAGGCCGGCGTCGAGCGCCGCGCGCGCGCATTGCCCGCCCAGGCCACGCGCCTGCGCGACGGCACCGCGGAGCTCGTGCCGGCCGAGGCGATCGTCGTGGGCGACGAGCTCGCATTGCGCGCCGACGAGGCCTCCTGCGTGGACGGCACGCTGCTGGACGCATGCGCCGCGTTCGACGAATCCCTCGCCACCGGCGAGGCGTTGCCGGTCGCGAAGCGCCGCGGCGACGCCGTGCTGGCCGGCAGCGTGTGCCGCGAGCGCGGCGTACGCATCCGCGCGACGCGCGTCGGCGCCGACACCACGCTCGCGCTGCTCGCGCGGCTCGTCGCGCGCGCGCAGGCGCAACGGCCGCGCCTCGCGCGGCTCGCGGACCGGTTCGCGAGCGCGTCGGTCGTCGTCCTGCTGGCCGCGGCCGCGCTCACCGCGATCGCCTGGCAGCTGGCCGATCCCGCGCGCGCCGTGCCCGCCACGCTGGCCGTGCTCGCCGCAAGCTGTCCGTGCGCGCTGTCGCTCGCCGTGCCGGCCGCGCTCGCGGCCGTGCACGGCCAGCTCGCCGCGCGCGGCGTTCTGCTGCTCGACGGCGACGCGCTGGAACGCCTCGCGAACGTGGATTGCGTGGTGCTCGACAAGACCGGCACGCTCACACGCGGCCGCGCGCAGCTCGGCACCGTCGATGCCGAGCCGGCCGAGCGCACGCGTGCGCTCGCGATCGCCGCGGCGCTCGAGCACGGCGTGCCGCACCCGCTGGCCCGTGCGTTCGCGCCGCATGTCGATGCGCGGCTCGTCGCGAGCGACGTCCGCGTCGTCGCCGGCCAGGGCGTCGCGGGCATCGTGGACGGCCGGCGCTGGCGGCTCGGCGGACCGGCGTTCGCGGGGGTCGCGGGCGAGGACGACGGTCGCCTGGTGCTGGCGAGCGACGGCGTCGCGCTCGCGCGCTTCGCGCTCGAGGACCCGCTGCGTGCCGACAGCGCTGCCGCGGTCGCCGCACTGCACGCACTGGGACTCGAAACCATCCTGCTCAGCGGCGACGCCGCGCCGCGCGTCGCGCAGGCCGCGCAGCGGCTCGCCATCGCCGATGCACGCGCGCGCGTCACGCCGGACGGCAAGCTCCAGGCGGTCGCCGCGCTGCAGGCGGCGGGCCGGCGCGTGGCGATGGCGGGCGACGGGCTCAACGACGCGGCGGTGCTCGCGCGCGCGGACGTCGGCATCGCGATGGCCGCGGGCGCCGCGCTCGCGCAGGTGCGCGCCGACCTCGTGCTCGCGGGCGACTCGCCGACCGGCATCGCGCAGGCGATCGCCGAGGCGCGCCGCACCCGGCGCGTGATGCGCCAGAACCTCGCGTGGGCCAGCGCCTACAACCTGGCGATCGTGCCGATCGCGGCATTCGGGCTGCTGCCGCCGTGGCTGGCCGCGCTCGGCATGTGCGGCTCGTCGCTGCTCGTCACCCTGAACGCCCTGCGCCTCGCGCGTCCGATGCGCGTCGCGCCGTTGCCGTCCGCGATCGCCCAGGTGCTGCCCGCATGAACGCATTGCTCGTGTTGATACCGGTGAGCCTCGTGCTGGTCGGCATCGCGGTCTGGGCGTTCTTCTGGGCCGCGAACGACGGACAGTTCGACGACCTCGAGACGCCGGCGCTCGCGCCGCTGCTCGAGGACGCGCAGGAGACGCCGGAATGATCGAGGGCGTCGTCCTCGCCGGCGCGTTCGCGGCCGGCATCGCCGGCAGCGGGCATTGCCTCGCGATGTGCGGCGGTATCGCCGCGGCGCTCGCGCGCGGCCGCACGCCGCGCGAGTCGCTCGCGAACGCCGCGCTGAACGCGCTCGGTCGCGCGACGAGCTACGCGCTCGCCGGCGCGCTCGTTGCGACGCTCGCCGGCGCGCTCGGCCTGCTGCTCGACGCGCAGCGCCTGCGCGAGCTCGCCGCGTGGGCGAGCGCGATCGCGCTACTGCTCGTCGGCCTGAAGCTGGTCGGCGTGCTCGAGCTGCCGGTGCTGGAACGCATCGGCGCGCGCGCCTGGGCGAAGCTCGCGCCCGCGACGCGCGCGCTCCACCGCGTGCCGCGCGCCATCCGGCCGTTCGCGGCCGGCATGTTGTGGGGCTGGCTGCCGTGCGGCATGGCCTACGCCATGCTGCTGCTCGCGGCGGCGAGCGGCGATGCGCTGGCGGGCGCGGCACGGATGGCCGCGTTCGCCGCCGGCACGATGCCGGCGCTCGCGTTGTCCGCCGGGTTGTTCGGCGCCGCCACCGGCTGGCGGCGCCGGCCGTGGCAGCGACGCGCGGCGGGCGCCGTCCTGCTGCTCGCGGGCGCGTTGCTGTTGCCCGTAGCGCCATGGGCGCCGGGCGGCGTCCAGGCCGACCACGGCGCGCACGCGATGCACCACCACGGTTGACGGGCGTCAAGGCCGTCGCGCAGCCGGCCGCCGATACTGCGGGCGCATCCCTCGCGGAGCAGTAGCCATGCGCGTCGCCCTGTTCGGCCTGACCCCGTTCGAACGCGACGCGTTCGCGGCAACGCCGCCGCCCGCGGGCGTGGAAGCCAGCGATGCCGGCGCCAGCCTGACGCTCGCGACGGTCGCGCGCGCGGCGCGCCACGAAGCCGTGTGCTGCGGTCTCGACGAGCCGCTGGACGCGGCGCTGCTCGAGGCGCTCGCCGCGCTCGGGGTGCGCCACGTCGCGCTGCGCGGCTCCGGCTACAACACGGTCGATCTCGACGCCGCCGGGCGCGTCGCGATGGGCGTCAGCCACGTGCCGGACTTCTCGCCGCACGCGGTCGCCGAGCACACGCTCGCGCTCATCCTCACGCTGGCGCGCGACACGCATCTCGCGTGGGCGAGCGTGCGCGAAGGCCAGCTCGCGGCGGGCTCGGCCGGGTTGTTGCTCGCAGGCGCCACCGCGGGCGTGGTCGGCGCGGGCCGCATCGGCCGCCTCGTCGCGAAGATGCTGCTCGCGCTCGAATGCCGCGTGCTCGTTGCCGATCCCGCACCGCAGCCCGAGCTCGCGTGGGCCGGCGCACGGGTCGTCGGCCTGGAGACGCTGCTGCGCAAATCCGACCTCGTCACGCTGCACTGTCCGCTCAGCGCGGCGACGCACCACCTGATGGACGCGCAGCGCGTCGGCTGGATGAAGCGCGGCGCGCTCCTCGTGAATACCGGGCGCGGCGCGTTGCTGGACCTGCCGGCCGTGCTCGCGGCCGTCGAGGACGGGCGCATCGGGCGGCTCGGCATGGACGTCTACGAACAGGTCGGGCCGATGTATCTTGGCGCCACCGGACCCGAGCTGATCGACGCCGCGCTCGTCGCGCGCCTCGCCAGGATGCCGAACGTGCTGGTCACGAACCACCAGGGCTACCTCACGCGCAGCACGCTCGCGCAGATCGCGCAGGCCACCTGGGCCGCGCTCGACGCCGTCGCGCGCGGTCGCCGCCCGCTGCACGCCGCGCCGTTGCCGCCGGCGCCCGCCGCCACCGGCTGAACGATGGCCGCTGCCGTCACGCGCGACGCGCAAGGCACGCTCGCCGCGACGGGCGACTGGACGCTCAGGGAAGCCAACACGTTGCACGCCGCCGTGGCGCGATTGCCGCGCGGCGGCGCAGTGCGCCTCGACGCGCGCGGCATCGCGCGCATCGACACCGCCGGCTGCCTGCTGCTGCTCGCGGCGCTGCGCCGGTCCGCGCTCGGCCGCGACGCGCTCGCCGACGCCGGGCTGCGCCCGGCCGACCGTGCGCTCGTCGAGCTGGTCGCCGAGCGCGGCCACGAACGGATCCCGCCGGCGCCGCCGCATCGCAGCTTCAGCGCGCTGCTCGAGCGGATCGGCGTGGCGCTGGCCCGCTTCGCCGCGCAGACGGCCGAGCTGCTCGGCTTCGTCGGCCTGACGCTCGCGACGCTCGGCCAGGTCGCGATCGGCCGCAAGCGGTTGCGCTTCACGTCGACCGTCTTCCACATGGAACAGGTCGGACTCGACGCGGTACCGATCGTGGCGATGCTCACGTTCCTGGTCGGCGCCGTCGTCGCGTTCCTCGGCGCCACCGTGCTGCGCGACTTCGGCGCGTCGATCTTCACCGTCGAGCTGGTGTCCTACTCGTTCCTGCGCGAATTCGGCGTGCTGCTCACCGCGATCCTGCTCGCCGGACGCTCGGGCAGCGCATTCACCGCGCAGATCGGTTCGATGAAGAGCCGCGAGGAGCTCGATGCGATCAATGCGCTCGGCCTCGACCCGATCGAGCTGCTGGTCGTCCCGCGCGTGCTCGCGCTGCTGGCCATGCTGCCCGTGTTGACCTTCCTCGCGATGCTGATGGGCATCGTCGGCGGCGCGATCGTGGGCGCGAGCGCGCTCGACATCTCGATCGGCATGTTCGTGTCGCGCCTGAACGAGATGACCGAGATCCGCCATTTCTGGGTCGGCATGGCGAAGGCGCCCGTGTTCGCGTTCCTGATCGGCACCATCGGGTGCCTGGAAGGCTTCAAGGTCGAGGGCAGCGCGGAGTCGGTCGGCCGCCACACGACCGCGTCGGTGGTGCAGTCGATATTCCTCGTGATCCTGTTCGACGCGCTGTTCGCGATCTTCTTCATGGAGCTCGACGTATGAGCGACTCGCCGCTCATCCGCGTACGCGGCCTGCGCAACGTGTTCGGCACGCAGGTCGTGCACGACGCGCTCGACCTCGACGTGCGTCGCGGCGAAGTGCTGGGCGTGATCGGCGGTTCCGGCGCGGGCAAGTCGGTGCTGCTGCGCACGATCGTGGGCCTGAAGAAGCCGGACGGCGGGACCGTGGAGCTGTTCGGCAGCGACGTCGCACGGCAGGGCGAGGCCGAACGCCATGCGGCGGAGCGCCGCTTCGGCCTGATGTTCCAGGACGGCGCGCTGTTCTCCTCGCTCACCGTGCTCGAGAACGTGAAGGTGCCGCTGCTGGAATACTACGACCTGCCGCCGGCGCTGCTCGACGAGATCGCCCGCCTGAAGGTCGCGCTCACCGGCCTGCCCGACGACGCTGCGCACAAGTATCCGTCGCAATTGTCCGGCGGCATGCGCAAGCGCGCCGGCCTCGCGCGCTCGCTCGCGCTCGATCCCGAGCTGCTGTTCCTCGACGAGCCCACGTCGGGCCTCGACCCGATCGGCGCGGCCGCGTTCGACACGCTCGTCGATACGCTGAAGCACGCGCTCGGCCTGACCGTGTTCCTCGTCACGCACGACCTCGACTCGCTGTACGCGATCTGCGATCGCGTCGCGGTGCTCGCGGACGGCAAGGTGGTCGCGATCGGCCCGGTCGCCGAGGTCGAGCGCTCGCCGCATCCGTGGGTGGCGGACTGCTTCCGCGGACCGCGCGCGCGCGGCGCCGCGGCGCTCGCCCGCGCGCCCGCCACTGCCTGAGGAAACCCGATGGAAACCCGCGCCAGCTACGTGCTCATCGGCGGATTCGCATTCGGCGCGATGGTGCTCGCGCTGCTCTTCGTGCTGTGGCTCGCGAAGTCCTCGCTGGATCGCGAGTTCGACGAATACGACATCGTGTTCACCGAAGCCGTCACCGGCCTCTCGGTCGCGGGCGCCGTGCAGTACAACGGCATCCAGATCGGCGCCGTGAAGAAGCTGTCGCTCGACCCGCGCGATCCGCGCCGCGTGATCGCGCACGTACGCGTGGCCGCCGGCACCCCGGTCAAGGCCGACACGCGCGCCAAGCTCACGTTCACCGGCCTCACCGGCGTCGCCATCATCCAGCTGACCGACGGCACGCCGCAGTCGCCGCCGCTGGTCGCGAAGGAAGGCGAAGCCTGGCCGACGATCGTCGCGGACGATTCCGCGCTGCAGAAGCTGATGGTCTCGAGCGAGGACATGCTCGCGAACATGACGGAATCGGTGGCGCGCCTGTCGCAGTTGCTGAGCGAAGACAACCTCGCGCACGTTTCCGACACGCTCGCGCACATCGACACCGTGACCGGCGAGCTGGCCGAAGGGCGCGGCGACCTGGGCTCCGCGATCCGCAACCTCAGCGACGCGAGCGCCACGCTGAAGACGACGCTGGCGCGTGCCGACGCGCTCGTGGCGAGGCTGGACGCGGCCACGGCCTCGGCCGGCTCGCTGATCGACGGCGACGGCCGCGCGGCAGTGGTCGAGCTGCGCGAAACGCTGGCCGCCGTGCACCGGCTCGCGGCCAGCGCCGACGCCATGCTCGCGGCGAACCGCGAAGCCGTGGACAATCTGGGTTCCCAGGGACTGACCCAGGTGGCACCCATGTTGATCGAGATGCGCGAGACGCTCGCGCGGCTGAACGCCCTCACCGCGCGCGTCGAGCGCGATCCCGCGGCCTTCCTGCTCGGTCGCGACCGCGTGCGCGAACGGAGCGTCCAGTGAGGGCCGCCGCGCTCGCGCTGCTCGCGGTCGCGCTCCTTCCGGGCTGCGCGACGACGTCGGAGAAGCTCGCGATCCGCGACGTGCCGTACAACGACCACTTCTCGCCCACCGGCCTGCCGCCGCTCGCGGTGCAGGTGCAGGTCGAGGCGGCACGCGCGTCCGAGCCGATCGCCGACGTGCGCATCGCGATCCGCGATGCCGCCGGCGAGTACGCGGTCCTGCCGGGCACGCGCTGGCGCGAGCCCGCGACGGAGCTCGTGCGCAACCTGCTCGTGCAGGCGTTCGAGGCGTGCCATTGCGTGGCGGCCGCGCAGCGTGCCGGCAGTGCCGCGCGTGCCGACTACCTGCTGTCGTCGGAGCTCCGTGAGCTCGCCGTCGTGCAGCCGAAGGAAGGCGGCCCCTACGCGCAGGTGAGCATCTCGTACACCATCGTGCGCGTGCGCGACGGCGCGGCGATCGCCACCACCGAGCTCGTGCGCGAGCAGATGCTCGCCAGGCGCAGCGACCCGGCCGGCGTCGACGCGCTCGCCAAGGCGCTGAACCGCATGGCCGGCGACAGCATGGGCTGGGCGTACGCCGCGATCGCGGCCGACGCGACGCGCTGATCGTCAGCGCGCGACGACCTGCCGTGCGCCGGGCTCGAGCAGCCGGCGCACGCGCGGCAGGCGCTTCAACGGATCGAACGCCAGCGCCGCGCCCGCGCCTGCGAGCACCGCGACGCAAACGGCGAGCGGGGGTGGCGTCGCGAACTGGAACAGCCGCGCGGCGGCCGGCAGCGCGAGCGCGACGACGACCACGGCGCAAGCCGCGGCGGCGACCAGCCAGAACGCGCGGTGCCCCGGCGCGAACAGCGTCGCGAGCGTCGGTCCACGCGTTGCGTTCACGCGCACCAGCATCAGGTTGCCGGCGGTCAGTGCGACGAACACGAGCGCACGCGTCGCGTCGGCGCCGATGCCGAACGCCGGCGCGGCCAGCCAGGTCGCGAGCGTCGCGGCCAGCAGCAGCGCGCCCTGCACGAACGCGACCAGCAATTGCGGCAGCGCGACGAGCGGCTCGCGCGGGTCGCGCGGCGGGCGTCGCATCGCATCGGGCTCGATCGGCGCGCCCTCGAACGCGATCGAGCAGATCGGGTCGATCACCATCTCGGTCAGCACCACGTGCGCCGGCAGCAGCAACGGCGGCAGGCCGAACAGCACGGGCAGCAGCGCGAGCCCGGCGATCGGGAGGTGGATCGCCGCGATGTAGATCAGCACCTTGCGCAGGTTGTCGAAGATCCGGCGACCGAGGCGGACGCCGTCCACGAGGCGGCCGAAGTCGTCGTCGAGCAGCACGATGCCGGCCGCCTCGCGCGCCACGTCGGTCGCGCGCGAGCCCATCGCCAGGCCGATGTGCGCGGCCTTCAGCGCCGGGGCGTCGTTGACGCCGTCGCCGGTCATCGCGACCACCGCGCCATCGTCCGCGAAGGCGCGCACCAGGCGCAGCTTCTGTTCCGGGCGGATGCGTGCGAACACGCGCACGTGCCGCACGGCGGACGCGAGCGCGGCGTCGTCGAGCATGGCGATCTCGTCGCCGGCCAGCACGCCGGCCGTCGTGTCGATGCCCGCTTCGCGCGCGATCGCGAGCGCCGTGGCCGGGTAGTCGCCGGTGATCATCGCGACGCCGATCCCGGCCGCGCGTGCGGACGCCACCGCCGCGGGCACGCTCGGCCGCAGCGGATCCTCGAATGCGACCAGCCCCTCGTAGGCCAGCACGAGCGCGCCGGGCGCGTCGGGCAGCGTCGCGGCGTCGGCCGTCGCGCTCGCCACGGCGAGCACGCGCAACCCGCGCGCGGCCAGCGCCTCCACCTGCGCGAGCATGCGCCCGCGCGCGTCGCGATCCAGGCGGCAGAGCGTCGCGATCGCCTCGGGTGCGCCCTTCGCGCCGACCACGGCGCGGCCGTCCGCGTCGCGCCACGCGCGCGACAGCGCCGGCAGCTCGGGCGTCAGCCCGTATTCGCGTTCCAGCGGCCATTCCGCGTGCAGGTGTTCGGTGCCGGCCAGCGTTCGGTTCGCGAGCGTCGCCGTGGCCAGGTCCATCGGGTCGACGGCGTGCCGCTTCGACGCGAGCAGCGCGTACTCGAGCACGCGGTGGCACGCTTCGGGCAGCAACGCGGTGTCGCGCGCGACCTCGAACGACGTGCCTGCGGCGACCAGCACGCGCACGCGCATGCGGTTCTCGGTGAGCGTGCCGGTCTTGTCCACGCACAGCATGCTCGCGGCGCCGAGCGTTTCCACGACGGCCGGCCGCCGCACCAGCACGCGCACCTGCGCGAGCCGCCACGCGCCGAGCGCGAGGAAGACGGCCAGCGCCATCGGGAATTCCTCCGGCAGCATCGCCATCGCGAGCGCGATCGCGCTGAGCGCGCCCTGCAGCCAGTCGTGGCGCAGCAGCCCGTACATCAGCAGCAGCGCGGCGCTGACCACGAGCGCGATGGCGCCGAACAGGCGCACCAGCCGCGCGACCGTCCGCTGCAGCAGCGTCGGCGCTTCTTCGATCGCCGCGAGCGAGACGCCGATGCGCCCGGCCTGCGTGGCGACGCCGATGGCGGTCACTTCGGCGATGCCGTGGCCGGAGACCGCGAGCGTGCCGGCATGGATCCACGGCTGGTCGTCGCCGCCGGGTGGCGCCGCTTCCGCCGCGGCTTCCACGGCGACCTTGCGCACGGGCACCGACTCGCCGGTCAGCAGCGACTCGTCGACCGCGAGCTGCTCGCAGCGGCGCAGCACGCCGTCGGCGGCGATGCGCTCGCCTTCCGCCACCAGCAGCAGGTCTCCGGCCACGACCTCGCGCGCCGGGATGCGCTGCTCGCGGCCGTCGCGGAGCACGCGAGCGAACGGCGCCCCGAGCGCGCGCAACGCCTCGAGCGCCTTCTCGCTGCGCGCCTGCTGCACCACCACGAGCGCGACCGTGAGCGCGGCGAAGCCGGCGAGCATCACGCCTTCGCCGAGGTCGCCGACCACGAGGTAGATCGCCGCGGCGAGCGCGAGCAGCAGGAACATCGGTTCGGTGAGCACGCCCACCGCGAGCCGCAGCGGGCTGCGGCGCGGTGCGCGCGGCAGCTCGTTCGGGCCCGCGATGGCGAGCCGTCGTGCCGCTTCGTCCGCCGCGAGCCCGTGCCGATCGACCATGCCGGAATCCTCGTCGCGGCGTCGCCGCCGTGGCGCGCCGGTGTCGCCTCGGGCGCCGGCTAGTGACGCAGGAACACCGGCAGCGTCGCGTCGGCCAGCACGTGGCGCGTCGCGCCGCCGAGCAGCAGCTCGCTCGCGCGCGTGCGGCCCCACGCACCCATCACCAGCAGGCCGGCACCCATCGCGGTCGCGCGCGCGAGCAGCTCCTCGCCGCTGCGCTCGTCCGGGTGGTCCATCATGCACGACTCGTGGTGCACGCCGTGCGCCGCGAAATGCGCCGCGGGATCGAACGCGGGCGCCTCGATCATCCGGTCGAAGCTGGTGCGCCGGGTGCCGGCGAGCAGCACCACGCGCCGCGCGCGGCGCAGCAGCGGCAGCGCCGCGTGCAGCGCGCGCGTCGCCTGCGTCGAGCCGTTCCAGGCGACCGCGATCACGTCCAGCGCGGGTGCGGCCGCGTGGCCCTCGGGAACGACGATCGCGGGCAGGCCGGCGGACAGCAGCAGCCGGCCGATCGTGCCGGCCGTGCCGAACGTGAGCCCGGCGTCCGCCGGCAGCACCAGCAGGTCGTGCCACGCCGCCGCGTGCGCGACGGCATCCGCGACGGGCGCCTGTGCGACGAGCCATTGCGCACGCGCGCAACCCACGCCCTCGGCCCACGCCGGGAACCGCGCGCCGGTGTCGTGCGCGTGCCGCAGGCGGTCCTGGTGCCACGCGACGAGCAGGCCGGCGGCCGCCGGCTGCGCGGCGGCCATCAGGTCGGTCACGGGCTCGCACACGGCGAGCGCCGACAGCGAGCCGTCGAGCGACTGCGCGAGTGCCGCCGCGTAGCGCGTGCCGTGGTCGGGTACCGCGCGTGCGCACAGGGCAAGGATGTCCTTCATTCGTCGTTCCTCCGCGCGCACGGCGCGCTAGTCGGTCTGCAGGCAGCGCAGGTGCACGGTCGCGTCAGCCTGCGCCGTCGCGAGCGGATAGTCGATGGGCGCGTCGATCCAGGGCGCGATCGCCGCGCGCAGCGCGAGCTGCGCGCTCGCGGGCGGCCAGCCCGCGGCGATCGCGGGCGCGCCGAGCTCGCGGCGCAGCGCGTCGGAGCCGCCGGCGGAGCGCACCACGCGTTCGCCGGCCGGCGAAGCAATGCGATACGCGCGCGGCTGGCCGTCGATCGGGTCGACGGCGAGATCGGAAGAGCACACGTCTGAACTCCAGTCA
>CALKUS010000165.1 GCA_937996755.1 uncultured Pseudomonadota bacterium
CGCAGGCGTGGCTGATCCGCACGAACCGCCGCGAGCTGCATCGCGTCCTCGGGCGCTGGTCGTGGCTACTCGTCGCCATCCTGGTCGGGGCTGGCTTCGTGATGCTGAAGCGCATGCTGCAGTCGACCGGCCCGTTCGAGCAGGCGTTCGCGCCGCTCCTCGTGTTCATCGACGTCACGTCGCTCGCGTACTTCGTCGGCGCCTACCTCGTCGCGCTCGCGCTGCGCCGGAAGATGCACCTGCACGCGCGGCTGATGGTCTCGACGGTCGTCCTCGTGCTGCCGCCCGCGATCGCGCGGCTGCTGCTGAATGCGGGCGTGCCGGGCTTCCCGATCGCGCTGCACGCCAGCCTGGCCTGCGCCGAGCTCGTGGCGCTCGCGCTGATCGTGCACGACGCGCGCCGCTGGCGCGTCCAGCCGCCGTACGTGGTGCTGCTCGCGTTCCTGGTCGTGCAGCATGCGGCCATGGGCTTCGTCGCCGCGAGTCCGGCCTGGCTCGCGGCCTGCCGCTGGTACGCGGCGGCCTGAGCCGACGCATTCGCCACGCCGACGAATCCGGTCCACAATCGAGCCACGATTTCCGGAGCCCGCACCATGAACACCCTGCTGATCCGCGGCGGCACCGTCGTCGATTCCGAAACCACTTATCGCGGCGACGTATTGTGCATGGACGGGCGAATCGTCCACATCGCCGACCAGGTAGAGGCTCCGTCGGGTGCGACGGTCGTCGATGCGGGCAACCAGCTCGTCATGCCGGGCGGCATCGACCCGCACACGCACATGCAGTTGCCGTTCATGGGCACGGTGGCGAGCGACGACTTCTACTCCGGCACGGCCGCGGGCCTCGCCGGCGGCACGACCGCGATCGTCGACTTCGTGATCCCGAACCCGCAGCAGTCGCTGCTCGCGGCCTTCAGGGAATGGCGCGGCTGGGCCGAGAAGGCGGCTTCCGACTACGCGTTCCACGTCGCGGTCACGTGGTGGGACGAGAGCGTGAGCCGCGAGATGGGCATCCTCGCGAAGGAACACGGCGTGCAGAGCTTCAAGCACTTCATGGCGTACAAGAACGCCATCATGTGCGACGACGAAGCGCTCGTGAACAGCTTCTCGCGCTGCATCGAGCTGGGCGCGCTGCCCACGGTGCACGCCGAGAACGGCGAGCTCGTGTTCCAGCTGCAGAAGAAGATGCTCGCGATGGGGCTGACCGGTCCCGCGGCGCACCCGTTGTCGCGCCCGCCCGCCGTGGAAGGCGAGGCCGCGAATCGCGCGATCAGCATCGCGCGCGTGCTCGGCACGCCGATCTACGTCGTGCACAACTCGTGCAAGGAGTCGCTCGAGGCGATCTCGCGCGCACGCAACGACGGCCAGCGCGTGTTCGGCGAAGTGCTCGCAGGCCACCTGCTGATCGACGACTCCGTCTATCGCAATCCCGATTTCGCGTTCGCGGCCGGGCACGTCATGAGCCCGCCGTTTCGCCCGAAGGAACACCAGGAAGCGCTGTGGCACGGCCTGCAGGCCGGCCACCTGCACACGACGGCCACCGACCATTGCGCGTTCTGCGCGCCGCAGAAGGCTGCGGGCAAGAACGACTTCACGAAGATCCCGAACGGCTGCGCCGGCATCGAGGACCGCATGTCGGTGCTCTGGCACTACGGCGTCGGCACGGGCCGCCTCACGCCGAGCGAGTTCGTGCGCGTCACGTCGACGAACGCCGCGCAGATCTTCAATCTCTACCCGCGCAAGGGCGCCGTGCGCGTGGGCGCCGACGCCGACCTCGTGGTCTGGGACGCGCACGCCACGCGCACCATCTCGGCGAAGACGCATCGCCAGAACGTCGACTTCAATGTCTTCGAAGGGCGCACCGTGAGCGGCGTCACCACGCACACGATCGCGAACGGCAAGCTCGTGTACGCGAACGGCGACCTGCGCGCCGAGCGCGGCGCGGGCCGCTACCTGCCACGGCCGACGCATCCGCCGTATTTCGAGGCGAATGCGAAGCGCGCGGAGCCAGTCCCGGCATAGCGGCTTGTGGGAGCGGCTTCAGCCGCGATCTTCTCGGCTGGACGGAAGATCGCGACTGAAGTCGCTCCCACGGAAGCGTGAAGTTCCGCGCAATTCCGGCACGCGTCGGCTGCTAAACCTGCGCGTCGCAGGGGGTGTTACCCGCACCGGCTCGGCCGGGGAGGACACCATGGCCATGGGGAAGGTGCTGGCGGGCGTCGCTGCCGCCGTCGTGCTGTACTCCGCTTCGATCGCGCCGTGCGCCGCGCTCGCGGTGCTGTCCACGTCGCCGACGTCCAATGCCACGAACGTCGCGCGCGCGGGCAGCGTGGCGATCACGTTCGATCGCGCGGTGATCCCGGCGTCCGTGACGTCGGCCAACCTGCGCATCTGGGGTCGCTCGAGCGGGCCGATCGCCGTCACGCCGCAGTGGAGCGCCGGCAACACGGTGCTCACGCTCGTCCACCCGACGGCATTCTTCCCGGGCGAGCGCATCTCGTTGCAGCTCGGCAAGTCGATCCAGGCGAGCGACGCGACCACGCTGCGCAACGCGGGCTACTCGTTCCAGTTCACGGTGGCCGCGCCGCAAGCGTCGATGCAGTTCACGCTGATCGACACGGTGTCGGTGCGGACGAACGGCAACACGGCGCGCCTGTACGGCGGCGCCGTGGTCGACCTCAACCGCGACGGCTGGATCGACTACGTCGCGATCAACGAGGTGAGCGCCGACCTGCGCGTGCTGCTGAACCGCGCCGACGGCAGTGGCCTGCTCGGGCCCGTGCTGCTGCCGCCGCGAGCCATCGGCCAGGAAGCGAGCCCGCACCAGACGGCCGACTTCGACAACGACGGCTTCATGGACATGGCCACCGCGAACACCAGCAGCAACACGGTGTCGGTGGTGCTCGGCAACGGCGACGGCACGTTCGACCCGCAGCAGTCGATCGGCGTGGGCACGACGCCGCACGGCATCGCCGCGCTCGACATCGACGGCGACGCCGACCTCGACCTCGTCAACGCGAACCAGTCGAGCAACAGCCTCACGAAGATGGTCAACAACGGCGCCGGCGTGTTCGGCAGCTCGGTGTCGTTCGATTCCGGCGGCGACGGCGAGTACGCGCTCGCTTCGGGCGACATGGACAACGACGGGATCATGGATCTGGTCGCGGGCACGCGCAACGACCAACAGGTGCACGTGCTGAAGGGCAACGGCGACGGCACGTTCACGCACGTGTCGAACCGCAGCGGCCTGGGCTACGCGTGGATGATCGCGCTCGGCGACCTCAACGGCGACGGTCGCCTCGACGTCGCCATGGCGAACGGCCAGCAGAACAACGGCGCGGTGCTGCTCGGCAACGGCAACGGCACGCTGCAGGCCGCCGTGAACTATCCCTTCAACGGCTCGATGGTCGGCACCGACCTCGGCGACCTCGACGGCGACGGCGACCTCGATTGGGTGGTCTCGAGCTACGGTGCTTCGCGCTGGTACGTGCTGCGCAACAACGGCGCGGGCGGATTCATGCCGATCACGGAGCTTCCCGCGCCGAGCAACGGCTCGTGCGCTTCGTTGTACGACTTCGACAACGACGGCGACCTCGACATGGCGCTCGCCGACGAAACGGCGGACGTGATCCTGCTCTACCGCAACGGCACGCCCGTGCTGTTTTCCAACGGCTTCGAATAGCCGGAGAGATCGCGACTTGCGTCGCTCCCACAGTGCTACCCGACGCTGGTGGAGCGACGCAAGTCGCGATCTTCCCCCGCAAACGAAAAGGGCCCGCTCGCGCGGGCCCTTCGTCGTTCAGAAAGCGGCAGTGGTCAAGCCGCAGGTTTCTGTGCCGAAATCCAGCGGTCGATCTTCGCTTCCAGCACCGACAGCGGCAGCGAACCGTCTTCCAGCACCGCCTTGTGGAACTCGCGGACGTCGAACTTCTCGCCGAGCGCTGCCTCGGCGCGCGCGCGCAGCTCCTTGATCTTGAGCTCGCCGATCTTGTACGCCAGCGCCTGGCCCGGGATCGCGATGTAACGCTCGGCTTCGGCGATCGACTGCGTCTCCGATTCGGCCGAGTTCTCGAGCATGTACTTGATCACGTCCTCACGCGTCCAGCCCTTCGAGTGCAGGCCGGTGTCGACGACGAGGCGGATCGCGCGCCAGAGCTCGGCCTGCAGGCGGCCGAAGTACTGGTACGGATCGGTGTAGACGCCGAGCTCCTTGCCGAGCGACTCGGCGTACAGGCCCCAGCCTTCCGCGAACGCGGTCTCGCCGCCGAAGCGACGGAACGCCGGGAGGTTGGTGAGCTCCTGCTGCAGCGCGATCTGGAAGTGGTGGCCCGGCTCGGCTTCATGCAGGAACAGCGACTCCATGTCCCAGGTCTTGCGCGTCGGCAGGTCGTACGTGTTCACGTAGAAGATGCCCGGGCGCGAACCGTCCTCGCTCGGCGGGAAGTACTGGCCGCCCGCGGCACTCTGCGCGCGGAACGGCTCGACCGGGCGGATCTCGAACGGCGCCTTCGGCAGCAACACGAAGAGCTTCGGCGTGCCCGCCTCCACGCGCGCGCGCAGGCCGTTGTACGCGTCCAGCAGCGCCTTTTCGTCCTTGAACTCGAACTGCTTGTCGTTCTGGACGAACTTGAAGAACGCCTTCATGTCGCCCTTGAAGCCGACTTCCGCCATCACCTTCTGCATCTCGCCGTGGATGCGCGCGACCTCGTCGAGGCCGATCTGGTGGATCTCGGCGGGCGTCTTCTCGGTGGTGGTGCTGTTCTTGACGTTGTACGCGTACCAGGCTTCGCCGTTCGGCAGCGCGGAGAGCGCGACGGTGTCGCGCGTGGCCGGCATGTATTCGTCGGCGATGAACGCGCGCAGGCGCTGGTACGACGGCGTGATCTGCTCGCCGACCATCTTGCGGTACGCCTCGGTGAGGCGCGTCCTGTCGGCTTCCGGGAAGTCGGCCGGCATGTTCTTGATCGGGCCCCAGAACATCGAGTCCTCGACCTTCGCCGCGATCACCTTGTCGAGCTGCGGCAGCACCTTCTGCATCAGCACCTTCGGCTGCACGACGCCGGCCTTCATGCCTTCGCGCATGTTCGCGATGGCGGTGTCGAAGATCGCCGGCACCTGCGCGCCGCGCGCGAGCCAGTTGTCGTAGTCCTTCACCGTCTTGAACGGCTGCGCGCCCGTGCCCGAGCCGAGCTGCACGAGGAAGCTCGCGAAGCTGCCGAACTGGTTGATCGGCTGCATCCAGCCCGGGAACTTCTCGCCTTCGAGGCTCATCTCGCGGTCGCGCACGAAGATGTCGTACGAGGTGCGCGCGTTGCTGTCGAGGCCTTCCGGATCGATCGCCTTGACCTTGTCGAGCCACTTCTGGTCGAAGTCGTGCGACTGCTTGCGCGACTCGGCCGACAGGAAGTTCGGCAGCTGGTCGTTGTAGCGCGCGTCGCCGATGAACGTGGCCTGGATCGGGTTGAGCTTGAGGTTCTCTTCCCACATCTCGGCGTACAGCGCGTCGAGCTGCTTCGCCTTCGCCGCGGGATCGACCGCGGGCGTCGCGGCCGGCGTCGCGGCGGCCTGGTCGGCGGCGGGCGTCGCGGCCTGTTCGCCGGATCCGCACGCGGCGAGCGTGACGGCCAGCGCAAGAACGAGGGGGCGCAGCTTCATGGGGGTGGCTCCGGGGGAAAGGCGGAACGGTATTCCGGTAACCCTACGGAGGCATAGGCCAGAAGTACCGAATGCCTTGCCTGCTCGGGTAGGAGCGGCCCATGGCCGCGACGGGAAAGCGCGTCATGAACAGCCTGCTTTCGCCACGCTTTCTGATCGCGGCCATGGGCCGCTCCTACTTCCTTCGACTCAGCTCGAGGCGTGCCAATGTTCGAGCCACCTGAAGAGCTTCTTCACCGCTGCACGATCAGGCACCTCGTGGATCACGTAGTTCGGATCGGGGTGGCGCGGGCCGAGCGGCAGGTCGGCGTATTTCTCGAGGAATTTCCGCGCGTAGCGCGCGTATTCCTTGCCGAACGTGCCCGAGGAGAAATGCAGCACGAGCAGGTCGCCGCAGATGCCGACGGGCAGGCCGGCGCGATGCGCGCGATACGAGAGATCCAGGTCGTAGAAGTGGAAACCGTCGAACGTCGCTGCGTCGAAGCCGAGCGAAAGCAGTGCGTCGCGCCTCCCGGCCATGAACAGGCCGTCGATCGCCTGCGCGCCGGCGACGGGCGAGCCGTTCGCGCCGTAGACGCACGCCGCCATCCCGCCGTTCGGGCCTGGATGCACGAGCCAGCCTTCGTTCACGCCGGGACCGCCCCACACCCACGCGGCGCTCGACAGCACGCGCGTCCCGACGACGCCGACCAGTGCGAATCGTTCGAGGTGCGCGGCGACGCGGGCACACACGTCGTCGACGAGGAACTCGACATCGTCGTGGCACAGCACCACGTGCTCACCGCGCGTGCGAGCGAGGCCGCGCGCATAGCCTTCGTTGAGCGACTTCGCGTCCTCGATGACCACGAGCTCGTACTCGCCGCCGGCGCTGCGCGCGAGGCTGCCGCGAAAGGCGGCTGACTTCGCCGGATCGATCGAGCAGGCGACGACCGACAGCAGCCCGGCCGAGAACAGGATGCCCACGATGTGCAGGCCGTAGTCGAGCAGGCAGATGCGGCGCAGCCGATCGTCAGGGGAGGGTACGGGGTAGGGCGAGGAGACTTGCGGCACGATCTGGCTCATGAAGGACTCCTGGCGGCAGGGTTGATACGGAGATGCGCCCGGGCGCTCAGATCTCAAGCACCCTGAGGGGGTTGTAGTCGTCGGCTTCGCCACGATCGACGTGTCCCCGAGCATTGCACACCACCCGCGTGCCGGCGACCACATAGTCATGCCGGCAGTGCAGGTGACCGTGGATCCACAGCCCCGCGCGTCCCATCAGATCTTCGCAGTCGCTGCAAAAGCTCGCC
>CALKUS010000166.1 GCA_937996755.1 uncultured Pseudomonadota bacterium
GGGGCGAGCCGCCCTCCTCTCGTCGCCGGGAGGCGAAATTCCCTTGATCTTGATCTTGATCGTGATCTTGCTCTCGAGCTCGACCGAGTTTCCGACAGACGCCCGGGTCGCGCGCAGCGCGCTCCACAGTTCGTAACAACCAACCCCCCATCCTCGGCACGCGCCTTGCTAACCCCCCACAGCCTGCGGGGGCCACCGGGACGCTCCCGTCCGCTTCGCATTCCAGGGACTGGGCCATGCTGACGTCGACCGTGCTGACCGTGAACACGCACAAGGGCTTCGCCGCGCTCAACCGGCGCTTCGTGCTGCCCGAGCTGCGCGATGCCGTGCGCACGACGGGCGCGGACATCGTGTTCCTGCAGGAGGTGCTCGGTGCGCACGAACGGCATTCGCGACGCGTGCCGGGTTTCCCGGCAGCGCCGCACTACGAATTCCTCGCCGACGAGATGTGGCCGCAGTACGCCTACGGCCGCAACGCCGTGTATCCGGACGGGCACCACGGCAACGCGATCCTGTCGAAGTACCCGATCGTGGAGCACGAGAACCGCGACATCCCGGCGTTCGGCCACGAGCCGCGCGGGTTGTTGCACTGTGTACTGCAGTTGCCGAAGCGCGATGCACGGCTTCATGCGATTTGCGTGCACCTCGGCTTGCTCGAGCGACATCGGCAACGGCAACTGGACCTCCTGTGCGCGATGGTCGAAAACGAAATCCCGCGCGACGCGCCGCTCGTGATCGCCGGCGACTTCAACGACTGGCGCGAACGCGGCCATGCCCGGCTGGCGGGTTGCGCGGGTCTGACCGAAGTCTTCGCGACGCAGCTCGGCCGCGCCGCACGCACGTTCCCGGCGCGGCGGCCGCTGCTGCGGCTCGACCGCATCTACGTTCGCCACGTCGCCGTGGAGCAACGCAGCGTGCTCTCGATGCGTCCGTGGAGCCACCTTTCCGACCACGCCGCGCTGAGCGCGAGGCTCGCCCTGTGAGCGCGCGACCCTTCGACGCCGCCCCGTCGCCACCGCGCCGCCGCTTCCGCTTCGGCCGCCGCGCGCCGGCCACGTTGCCCTGGTACGGCGGCAACAAGCTGACGCTGCTGGAAAACGGCGAGGAGTATTTCCCGGCCGTTTTCGCGGAGATCGCGGCCGCCGAGCGCACGGTGATGGTCGAGACGTTCATCCTGTTCGACGACCGCGTCGGCAAGGCGCTGCGCGAGGCGCTCATCGCGGCGGCGAGGCGCGGCGTGCACGTCGACCTGATGTACGACCACTACGGCTCGCCCGATCTGTCGCGCGAGTTCGTCGACGGCCTCGTCGCAGCCGGCGTGCTCGTGCGCATGTTCGACCCCATGCGCAAGCTCTTCGGCATCCGGCCGAACGTGTTCCGCCGGTTGCATCGCAAGCTGGTCGTCGTGGACGAGCGCGTCGCGTTCGTCGGTGGCATCAACTTCTCCGAGGACCACTACGCGAGTTCCGGTCCCGACGCGAAGCGCGACTTCGCCGTGCGCATCGAGGGCCCACTGGTTGAGCCCATCCGCTCGTTCATGCGCACGGCGATAGCGACGCGCGGCACCGGCGAGCCCTGGAAGCTGCCGCCCGCGCCCACCGCGGCGGTGACCGCCGGCGCCGACGCACTGTTCGTCGTCCGCGACAACGGGCCGCACGCGAACGACATCGAGCGGCACTACAAGGCGGCCATCCGCACCGCGCGCCGCGAGATCATCATCGCGAACGCGTACTTCTTCCCCGGACATGCGCTGCTTCGCCAGCTGCGCAACGCCGCCCGACGCGGGGTGAAGGTGACGATCATCGTGCAGGGAAACCCCGACGTGCCGCTCGCGCTGGCGGGCGCACGCTGGCTCTACCGCTACCTCACGAAGGGCGGGGTCGAGATCCGCGAGTTCTGCAAGCAGCCGTTCCACGGCAAGGTCGCGCTGATCGACGACGACTGGGCCACGATCGGATCGAGCAACCTCGACCCGCTGAGCCTGTCGATCAACCTCGAGGCGAACATCGTGGTCCGCGACCACGCGTTCAACGCAGCGCTGCGCGAGCGGCTCGGGCAGATGCTGCACACGTGCAGGGAAATCGACCGCACCTGCATTCCGCCGCGCACCTGGTGGCGCACGCTGCTCTCGGGCGTGATCTTCCACTTCCTGCGCCGATTCCCGCGCTGGGCCGGGCTGCTGCCGGCGCATACGCCCGCGATCAAGGTCGCGAAAGCGAAGCCGGCGGCGTGAGCGGGCGCGCACGTTGGCGCGACCACCGCTGGCTGCGCCTCGCCTGGCGCTGGCTGCCGCTGCCGCTGCTCGCGCTCGTCGCGTGGCTGCTGTATCGCCAGGGCGTGAAGATGGACTGGCATGCCGTGCGCACGGCGCTCGTCGGCTATCGCGCCGGCACGCTGCTCGCGGTGTCGGGACTGATGCTCGCCAGCTTTGCGCTGTACGCGGGTTACGAGCTGCTCGCGCGGCACTACCTGGCGCACCGCCTGTCGATCGCGCGGACCGTGTTCATCGCGCTCACCAGCTACGCGTTCAACCTCAACGTCGGCACGCTCGTCGGCGGCGCGGGCTTCCGCTATCGCCTGTACGCGCGCTCCGGCCTGAAGCCCGGCACGATCGCGAAGCTCGTCGCGTTCTGCATCACGACGAACTGGATCGGTTACGTCGTGCTCGCGGGCGCGTTGTTCCTGCTCGGCGACGTGCCGATCCCCGACGGCTGGCGCGTCGGCGGCACGGCGCTGCGCGTCGTCGGCGCGTTCCTGCTCGCCGTGGGCATCGCCTACCTCGGCTTCTGCGCGTTCTCGCGCCGGCGCAAGCTGCGCGTCGGGCGCTGGCATTTCCAGCTGCCGCCGTTCCGGACCGCGCTGGCGCAGTTCGCGCTGTCGCTGCCGAACTGGCTGGCGCTCGCCGGCATGATGTGGCTGCTGCTCGGCAGGCAGGTGCCCTACCCGCTGGTGCTGGAAGCGATGCTGCTGTCGGCGGTGGCCGGCGCGCTCGCGCACGTGCCCGGCGCGCTCGGCGTGCTCGAAACCGTGTTCATCGCGGTGCTCGGCGACCGGCTCGACATGCACGAGCTCGCCGCCGCGCTGGTCGCGTATCGCGTGATCTACTACTTCGTCCCGCTGCTGTTCGCGCTGGTGGGCTACGCATGCTTCGAGTGGCGCGCGCGCCACGCGCGAGCCGGCGCGCGCGGCTCGCGTCCTGCCGCGATCAGCCAGGCTGCTTGAGGGCGCCGCATTCCGGGCAGCGCTCGACGACGGCTTCGGGCTCGTATGCCTCGTGCAGGTCCACGGGCTTCGTGCGCCCGACCTTGCGCAGGCGGATATTGAGCAACTCGATCGTGAGCGCGAACGCCATCGCGCCGTAGACGTAGCCCTTCGGGATGTGGTGGCCGAAGCCGTCCGCCACCAGCACGACGCCGATCACGAACAGGAAGCCCAGCGCGAGCAGCTTCATGCTCGGGTGCATCGTGATGAAGCGCGCGATCGCGCCGGAGAACACCATCATCAGGCCGACCGACACGACGATCGCCGCGATCATGATCGCGCGCTCGTCGACCATGCCCACTGCGGTGATGATCGAGTCGAGCGAGAACACCAGGTCGATCAGCACGATCTGCACGATGATCGCGCCGAACGTCGACTTGACCGAGCGCGAGGTCTCGCCCGGGTCGCCCTCGAGCAGCTGGTTCATCTCCTTGACGCTCTTCCAGAGCAGGAACGCGCCACCGGCGGCGAGCACCAGGTCGCGGCCCGAGAAGCCGTGGCCGAACGCATCGAACAGCACCCTGGTGAGGCCGGCGAGCCACGCTAGCGTCAGCAGCAGGCCGATGCGCATGAACATCGCGAGGAACAGGCCGAGCCGGCGCGCGAACCGCCGCTGCTCCGCCGGCAGCTTGTCCACGAGGATCGAGATGAACACGATGTTGTCGATGCCGAGCACGAGCTCGAGCAGCGTCAACGTCAGGAAGGCGACCCACGCGTGCGGGTCGACCAGCAGGTGCATGATGTCCATGAGGTCGGCGGTTCGGGTCCGTCAGCCGGCGGGGCGGTAGTTTTCCTGCAAGGGATAACGTCGGGCGTACAGGCCGAATATCAATGCCGCCACGAGCGCGAACGCGGCGAAGAAGAACATCTGGAACCCCGCGACGCTGAGGCCCGTGGTCGCGATCTGCGCCGTGAACGCCTCGTTGCGCACACCCGCGTTCACCAGCAGGACCCAGAGGTTGCCGATCGTCACGGCGAGGTACCAGAAGCTCATGATCACGCCCTTCATCGACGCGGGCGCCTGGCTGTAGGCGAACTCGAGCCCGGTCGCCGAAACCAGTACCTCGCCGAACGTGAGCAGCGCGTACGGCAGGATCTGCCACGCGAGCGAGACGCTGTCGCCACCGTCGATCCAGAGCTGCAGCACGCCCGCGGCGATCCACGCGACGCCGGTGAACGCGATCCCCGTGGTCATGCGGCGCAGCGCGGTGGGCTCGTAGCCGAAGCGGCGCAGCGCGGGGTAGAGCACGAGGTTGTTGAACGGGATCAGCAGCATGACGAGCAGCGGGTTCAGCGCCTGCATCTGCGCCGCGTCCTTCACGAGGAACGACGGCCACCACCAGATGCCCTGCGGCATCGCCATGTCGTAACCCTGCAGCACCCAGGTCGACGCCTTCTGGTCGAACAGCGACCAGAACGGCGTGGTGAGCGCGAACACGATCAGGATGCGCAGCACGCTGCGCACGCCGTCGACGGCCGCGTCGGGATGCGTGCCGCGCGCGCGATCCAGCTGCATCGACGCGCCGATGCCGCCGCCCGCCATCACGAACACGATCGCGAGGCAGAAGCTCGGCACGAACGCGAGCGTCCAGAACGACGCCGCGCCGAGCGTGTTCAGCAGCCAGCCGACGATCGCGACCGCGGCGAGCGCGACGCCGAGCAGCGCCACGATGGTGCCGCCGCTGCCGTTGCCGGGCGCCTTCAGCGCCGTCATCACCACGCGCAGGAACGAGTCGGGATCCCGCGTCGCCGGCGGCACGTGCACGTAGCGGTGGCGCGCGAGCCAGAACACGAACGTCGCGACGAACATCAGCGCGCCCGGCACGCCGAACGCGACGGCCGGCCCGTAGCCGCGCAACAGGATCGGCATGAACAGCGACGCGAACAGCGAGCCGAAGTTGATCAGCCAGTAGAACGCATCGAACGCGATCTTCGCGAGCCGCTTGTTCGATTGGTCGAACTGGTCGCCCATGAACGACGCGACCAATGGCTTGATGCCGCCCGATCCGAACGCGATCAGGAACAAGCCGAGGTAGAACAGCGTCCGGTTCTCGGTGAACGCGGCCAGCATCGCCTGGCCGGCGCAGTAGATCAGGCTGAACCAGAAGATGGTGTTGTACTTGCCGAACCAGCGGTCGGCGAGCCATCCGCCGAGCAACGGGAAGAAGTACACGCCGATCACGAACTCGTGGAAGACGTCCTTCGCCGCGAGCTGGCGCTCGGCTTCCGGCAGGTAGGCCATCAGCGTCGAGCCGACGAGGAACGTCACCAGGATGTTGCGCATCCCGTAGAAACTGAAGCGCTCGCACGCCTCGTTGCCGAGGATGTACGGCACCTGGCGCGGCAGGCGTTCGGCAGGCTGGTTCATGCGGACGGGGGGCGGCGTGGCGGGAGCCCGATCCTAACCCGACAACGCCGCGCGCACGCCGTTCCCGCGCGCAGGAACGGTGACGTTTCGCCGCGCATCGTCGCGGGTGCGGCGGGCCCTGCGACCCGCCGCGATCCCTGCGGCTATTGCGCTTCGCTGACCAGTTGCGCCGCGGTGACCGGACCTTCGGCCACGGTGTCGCTGTGCGAGGCCACGAACGTGCGGAATTCGAGCGATGCCTTGAAGCCGCTCGTGAGGCCCTTCTTCTTCGCGGCCGCGTCGGCGGCGGCATCCTGTTCGGGTGTCGTCATCGGCCCGATCGAGACGTAGTCCCAGCTGTCGCCGGAACGATGGGCGTAGAACTGCGTCGGTGCAATGCCGACTTCCTTGTCGATCGCGTCGCGCGCGGCCTGCCACTTCAGGAAATCGAGGTGCTTGCCGGGCGCGATGTGGTAGACGACGACCATCGCGGTCGGCGCCTTCGCTTCGTCCGCCGCCCCGGCGGAAAACGAAGCGCATGCCGCGAGCGCGGCGACGGCTGCTGCCATGCAACGGAAGGAATGTTTCATGCTGCCTCCCCGGGCCGAATGGCCCTCCCAGGATGCGCCGGTTGCGGAAGGCGGCGGCGGGCACCGGCGAACGCTCGCCGTCGCGGTTGCTGCAGGGATGGGGTGGTCAGACGCTACGCCCGCGCCCGCGGGCGGTCAATCGGCGGATCCCCGGCGCGCATCGCGCGCGCCGGGGCGCATCGCTCAGACGCCGACCGGGTTCGCCTTCGCCGCGTCGATGCCGTACAGCTGCGCGGCCTTCGTGACGTGCGCCTTCATGAGCTGGCCGTCCTCGGCCAGCGCGTGCACGACGGCGTGCGCGATCCAGTGGCGGTCGACTTCGAAGAAGCGGCGCAGGTTCGCGCGCGTGTCGGAACGGCCGAAGCCGTCGGTGCCCAGCACGGTGTACGTGCGGCCCTTCGGCACGAACGCACGCACCTGGTCGGCGAACGCGCGCACGTAGTCGGTCGCGGCGACGATCGGGCCTTCGCTGCCTTCCAGGCACTGCTGGAAGTAGCCCTTCTTCTGCTTCGCCTCGGGATTCAGGCGATTGAATCGCTCGACGTCGTGGCCGTCGCGGCGCAGCTCGATGAAGCTGGGGCAGCTCCAGATGTCGCACTTCACGCCGAAGTCGCGCTCGAGCAGGTGCGCGGCCGCGATCACCTCGCGCAGGATCGTGCCGGAGCCGAGCAGCTGCGCGCGCAGTTTCGCGCCCTTCTTCACGTCGGCGGGCTTCGCCTTCGCGTCCTTCGCCGCGTCCGCGGGATCGATCATCGCGGCGAGCGCGCCCGTCATCGGCGTGTCGCCGTCGCGCAGCTTGTACATGCCCTTGATGATGCCCTCCGCTGCACCGTCCGGCATCGCGGGGTGCGCGTAGTTCTCGTTCATCAGGGTGATGTAGTAGAAGCAGTCTTCCTGCTCCGTCATCATCCGGCGCATGCCGTCCTGCAGGACGACGGCGACTTCGTACGAGAACGTCGGGTCGTAGCTGCGGCAGTTCGGGATGCCGCCCGAGAACAGGTGCGAGTGGCCGTCCTCGTGCTGCAGGCCTTCGCCGTTCAGCGTCGTGCGGCCCGCCGTCGCGCCGAGCAGGAAGCCGCGCGCGCGCATGTCGCCCGCGGCCCAGGCGAGGTCGCCGATGCGCTGCATGCCGAACATCGAATAGAAGATGTAGAACGGCAGCATCGGCACGTTGTTCGTGCTGTAGCTCGTCGCGGCGGCGAGCCAGCTCGAGAACGCGCCGGCTTCGGTGATGCCTTCCTGCAGCACCTGGCCCGCCGCGTCCTCGCGGTAGTACATGAGCTGGTCGGAATCCATCGGCGTGTAGAGCTGCCCGAACGGCGCGTAGATGCCGAGCTGGCGGAACAGGCCTTCCATGCCGAACGTGCGCGCTTCGTCGCAGACGATGGGCACGATGCGCGGGCCTATTCCCTTGTCGCGCAGCGTGATGTTCAACGCTTGCACGAACGCCATCGTCGTGGAGATCTCGCGCTCGCCGGAATCCTTCAGCAGGCGGTCGAACGTCGCCACTTCCGGTACCGGCAGCGATTCGTCGGCCTTGCGGCGGCGCTGCGGCAGCGAGCCGCCGAGCGCGGCGCGGCGCTCCTTCATGTACTTCACTTCTGGCGAATCCGCACCGGGGTGGTAGAACGGCACCTTCGGCAGGTCGGCGTCGCTCACCGGGATGGAGAAGCGGTCGCGGAATGCGCGCACCGCTTCGTCGTCCATCTTCTTCTGCTGGTGCGTGATGTTCTGCGACTCGCCGGCCTGGCCCATGCCGTAGCCCTTCACGGTCTTCGCGAGGATGACGGTGGGCTGGCCCTTGTGGTTCTGCGCCGCGTGGTATGCCGCGTACACCTTGTGCGGATCGTGGCCACCGCGGTTCAGGCGCGCGATGTCGTCGTCCGACAGGCTGGAAACGAGCGCGGCGGTTTCCGGGTACTTCCCGAAGAAATGCTCGCGCGTGTACGCGCCGCCGAACGCCTTGCACGCCTGGTACTCGCCGTCGACCGTTTCCATCATCAGCTTGCGCAGCATGCCGGACGAGTCGCGCGCGAGCAGCGGATCCCAGTAGCTGCCCCAGACCAGCTTGATCACGTTCCAGCCCGCGCCGCGGAACACGCCTTCGAGCTCCTGCACGATCTTGCCGTTGCCGCGCAC
>CALKUS010000167.1 GCA_937996755.1 uncultured Pseudomonadota bacterium
TGAACCGAAATCGGATCGACGCCGGCGAACGGCTCGTCGAGCAGCATGAAGCGCGGGCGCGCGGCGAGCGCGCGCGCGATCTCCACGCGGCGCCGCTCGCCGCCCGAGAGGCTCACGCCCTTGCTGTCGGCGAGGTGCGCGACCTGCAGCTCCTCGAGCAGTCGCGCGAGCTCGGTACGGCGGCGCGCGCCGTCGAGGTCGTCGCGCAGCTCGAGGATGGCGAGCACGTTCTCCGCCACCGTGAGGCTGCGGAAGACGGAAGGCTCCTGCGGGAGATACCCGACGCCGAGCCGCGCGCGCGCATGCATCGGCAACTGCGTGATGTCGCGGTCTTCCAGCGTGATCTTGCCCGCGTCAGCAGGCACGAGGCCAACGACCATGTAGAAGCACGTGGTCTTGCCGGCACCGTTCGGACCGAGCAGGCCGACGACTTCGCCCTTGTCGAGCCTGAACGAGAAGTCGCGGACAACCGTCCTCTGGCGATAACGCTTGGCGAGGCCTCGGGCTTCGAGCATCGTCGAGGTCTCTCAGTACGGTGGGAGCGGCCCCGGGGGCTGCCTGGAGGAGCGCAGCAAACCCGAAGTCGTGAAACGCTTGCAGGCCCGAGACGAATCGCGGCCGCGATGCGAAAGCGCTGCGGAAAGGCGTATGCAAGACACCGGAACGCTTTCGGTTCGCGGCCATGGGCCGCTCCCACGTCCCCAAGACACGTCGATGGGGCTCAAGGGGTCTTGGTTTCTTTGGCAGCTTGAGGAGATGGATTCAGGCGCATCTGCACACGCGATGCCGTCCCTTCGCCCGAACCCGTGAGCTTCCCCGTGGCGATCTCGTACGTGACCTTCTCGCCGCGCAGCTCGCCGCGCGGTTGCTCGACGATCACGTTGCCGGTGAGCACGACGGTTTCCGACGCGAGGTCGTAGTCGATGCGCTTCGCGCGCGCGACCAGGTGGCCGCCGTCGTCGAGGTCCTGCTCGAGGCGCGCGGGCTCGCCGTCCAGCGTCGCGCGCGTGACCTTCTGCGTGGCCTTGTCCTGGTGCACTTCGGCGCGCGCGGACTCGATCTTCATCGTGCCCTGCGTGATGCGCACGTTGCCGGTGAGGACGGCGGCGCCGTCCTTCACGTTCGACTCGAACGTGTCGGCGTTCACGTCCATGGGTTTTTCGCGGTCGCTCTTGAGCGCGAGCGCGGGGCCTGCGGCCAGCAGCAGGGCGAGCGCGATCAGGCGCGCATCAGGACGACGGGGTGGGTTCATAGCGCGCGGTGACCTTCTGCTTGAGCAGGAAGCGATCGTTGCCGAGGTCGGCATCGAGGCCGGTGCCGCGCAGTATAGAGCCCGCCTGCTTGACGGTCACCGCGGTGTCGGACGTGATGTGGTTGGTGTCGAGCAGCGCCGTGAGCGCCTCGCTGGTGATCGCGACCGCGCCGGCCGTCTTCGAGGCGAGCCGGTCGGCCTGCACGTCGCCCGTGAGGCGCAGCTCCTTCGCATCGTCGCGCACCCAGCCGGTGTTCGCCCGCGCGTGCCACTCGTTGCGCTTCGCGTCGAACATGCGGAGGCGCGGCGCGTCGATCGCGAGCGTGTCGAGCTGCGGATGTTTCGCCAGGCGCGGCGCCTTCACCGTGAACGCCAGCCGGCCGTCCGCGCCGAGCACGTTCAGCTCGAAGTCGCCCAGCACGTAATCGGAGCGTGGCGGGCCGACGAACGTGTCGGCCACGCCTTCGCGCGAGCTGAGCCAGACGAGCCACTGCGTGCCGACGGCGGCGAGCGCGAGCATCGCGAGCGCGAACAGCGTGCTGCGCATGCGCGCGAGGCGCTCGCGCAGCGGCAGGCGGGACGCGACGACCGGCACGGTCAGCCGCCGAAGCGCGCGATGACGGCCGCGGCGTGGCCCTGCGCGGCGAGCAGGAGATCGCACACCTCCCGTACCGCGCCGCGGCCACCGCTGCGTCGCGTGGTCCAGTGCGCGCGCTCGCGCACCGCGTCGTGCGCGTTCGCGACCGCGATCGCCAGGCCCGAGGCGCGCATCGGCGCGAGGTCGGGCAGGTCGTCGCCCGTGTACGCGATGGCAGAAACGTCGATGGCCAGCGCCTTCGCGAGGTGCGCCAGGCACTCGCGCTTGTCGCGCTGGCCCTGGTAGACGTGGCGCAGCGCGAGCTCGCGCGCGCGGCGCGCGACGATCTCGCTCTCGCGCGCCGTGATGAGCGCCACCTCGATGCCGAAGTCGCGCAGCAGCTTCAGGCCGAGCCCGTCCTGCGTATCGAAAGCCTTGCGCTCGCTGCCGTCGGCGCCGAACCACAGGCGCCCGTCGGTGAGCACGCCGTCGACGTCGAACGCCGCGAGGCGGATCTTCGCCGCGCGCTGCTTGACGTCATCGGGGATCGTGGCGAGCCAGGCTTCGTTCATCGACTGGGGCTTGGGTCTGAGTCTGAGTCTGAGTGCGAGTACACCGGGATCACGAGGTCGCTCGCAGCCCTCGGGGCTGGCTGGAGGCTCGTGCTCGCGCACTCAGACCCAGACTCAGACCAACGACTTGCGGTATCGGGCGGAAAGGCGACTACACCACCCGAGCTCGCAACAGGTCGTGAATATTGAGCGCGCCGACGACGATCTCGTTCTCGTCGACCACGACGAGCGCATGGATCTTGTGGTCTTCCATCATGCGGGCCGCTTCGACGGCGAGCTTGTTCGGTGCGATCGTTTTCGGGCGCGGCGTCATCACGCTGGTGACGGGCGTGCTGCGCAGCTCCATCTGCGCGTCGTCCAGCGTGCGGCGCAGGTCGCCGTCCGTGAACACGCCGAGCAGGCGATTGCCCGCGTCGACCACGGCCGCGATGCCGAGGCCCTTGTGCGTCATCTCGACCAGCGTGTCGGAGACGCTCGCCGACTCGCGCACGCGCGGCACGGCGTGGCCGGTGTGCATGATGTCGGCGATGTGGATCAGCAGGCGGCGGCCGAGCGAGCCGGCCGGGTGCGAGCGTGCGAAGTCCTCGGCCGTGAAGCCGCGCGCCTCGAGCAACGCCACGGCCAGCGCGTCGCCCATCACGAGCGCCGCCGTCGTGCTCGCCGTCGGCGCGAGGCCGAGCGGGCACGCTTCCTCGGAGACGCTCACGTCGACGTGCACGTCGGCGAGGCGCGCGAGCGTCGAGCCGGGGTTGCCGGTGAGTGCGATGAGCGGCACGCCCTGGCGGCGGATCGTGGGCACGATCATCAGCAGCTCGTCCGTCTCGCCGGAATTGGACAGCGCGATGACGATGTCGTCCGGTGTGATCATGCCGAGGTCGCCGTGGCTGGCCTCGCCGGGGTGCACGAAGAACGACGGCGTGCCGGTGGAGGCGAGCGTCGCGGCGATCTTGCGGCCGATGTGGCCGGACTTGCCCATGCCGGACACCACCACGCGCCCGCGGCAGGCGAGCAGCACCTGGCAGGCGCGCGTGAAGTCGCCGTTGATGCGGGAAGCGAGCTCGGAGATGCCGCGCATTTCCACGGCGAACACGGCTCGAGCGCTGCGTTCCAGCTGCTCGACGTCGAGCCGCTCGGGCGGCTGCAACGGTAGGACCTTGGCGTTCATGGCGTGACTTTTCGCGGGCGCTTCTAGGACTTCGGCTGCCCGCGATGCAGGAATCGGGCAGCCTGGGCTATTATTCGCGGCCAATTCTATCGCCAAACCGGCATTTCCTGCCGAAACCGCGCGTTTCTGCACGATCTGCCTCCGATTCGTCATGGATTCCCAGACCGTTCGTAGCCTCATCGAAAAGGGCCTGCCCGGCGCCCGCGTGGACGTGCGCGGCGACGACGGCGTGCACTTCGACGCCACCGTGGTCAGCGCTGCCTTTGCCGGAAAACTCCCCCTCGCGCGGCACCGCATGGTCTATGCGACGCTCGGCGAGCTGATGGGCGGCGCGATCCATGCGCTGGCACTGAAGACGCTCACGCCGGAAGAAGCGTCGCAGTCCTAGGAGCGGAAATCGGAAATCGGGAATCGGAAATGGGGAGAGCGGCTGCCGCTCAGCCCCGCCGGACCGGCTCTCCCGATTTCCGATTTCCCATTTCCGATTTCCCGAACAAGGTTTCCGCAAGCCCGCATGGCCAAGATCGTAATCAGTGGTGGTGAAGCGCTGCACGGCGAAGTCTGGATTTCCGGCGCCAAGAACGCGGTGCTGCCGATCCTCGCCGCGACGCTGCTCGCCGACGAGCCGGTGACCATCGGCAACGTGCCGCACCTGCACGACGTCACCACGACCATGGAGCTGCTCGGCCAGATGGGCGTGGACCTCGTCGTGGACGAGCGCATGCGCATCCACGCCGACCCGCGCAAGGCCGACCGCTATTTCGCGCCGTACGACCTCGTGAAGACGATGCGCGCGTCGATCCTCGTGCTGGGCCCATTGGTGGCGCGCTTCGGCCAGGCCGACGTGTCGCTGCCCGGCGGTTGCGCGATCGGCTCGCGCCCGGTGGACCTGCACATCAAGGGTCTGCAGGCGCTCGGCGCCGACGTGACCGTCGAGAACGGTTACATCAAGGCGCGCGCGAAGCGCCTCAAGGGCGCGCGCGTGATGATGGACCTCGTCACCGTGACCGGCACCGAGAACATCATGATGGCCGCCGTGCTCGCCAAGGGCACGACGGTGATCGAGAACGCGGCGCAGGAGCCGGAGGTCGTCGACCTCGCGAACTGCCTCATCAGCATGGGCGCGCACATCGAGGGTGCCGGCAGCAGCAGCATCGTGATCGAAGGCGTCGACCGACTGCACGGCACGGACTACGACGTGCTGCCGGACCGCATCGAGACGGGCACGTTCCTGGTCGCCGCGGCGATGACCGGTGGCCGCGTGCTCGCGAAGCGCACGCGCGCGAAGTCGCTCGACGCCGTGCTCGCGAAGCTCGAGGAAAGCGGCGCGCGCATCAACACGAGCGAGGATTCCATCGAGCTCGACATGAACGGCGGGCGGCCGAAGGCGGTCGACCTCACGACGGCGCCGTATCCCGCGTTCCCCACCGACATGCAGGCTCAGTTCACCGCGCTGAACACGATCGCCGAGGGCGTCGGCGTGATCACGGAAACGGTGTTCGAGAATCGCTTCATGCACGTGCAGGAGCTGCAGCGCCTGGGCGCGGACATCCGCGTCGACGGCAACATGGCGGTGATCCGCGGCGTGCAGCAGATGACGGGCGCGCCGATCATGGCCACCGACCTGCGCGCCTCCGCGAGCCTCGTGCTTGCCGGGCTCGTCGCGAAGGGCGACACGACGGTCGACCGCATCTACCATATCGATCGTGGCTATGAGTGCATCGAAGAAAAGCTGTCGACGCTGGGCGCGCGCATCCGTCGCCTGCCTTCGTAACGCGTTGCCGCTGCTGCTCGCGGCGTCGTTCGCCGCGACCGCTGCCGGCGAGATCTATCGCTGGAAGGATTCCGCGGGC
Organism: uncultured Pseudomonadota bacterium; assembly: GCA_937996755.1. Classification (GTDB taxonomy): domain Bacteria; phylum Pseudomonadota; class Gammaproteobacteria; order Xanthomonadales; family Ahniellaceae; genus CALKUS01. The sequence goes on from CALKUS010000167.1 coordinate 5,420, forward strand.
CAGTGGCACTACGGCGACCAGCCGCCCGCCGACCAGCAGGCCGAGCAGGTCGCGGTGCGCGCAGCGCCGGGTGCGGGTGCGTCCACGCCCATCGATCCCGCGCTGTCGCCGGACGGCATGCCCGTCCAGTCCGAGCCCGTGAAACCCGTTGCGCAGCCGCGCACCGTGCGCGAAGTGCAGCGCGGCTGCGCAACGATCATCAACGCCTGCGTCACGCAGAAGGGCGTCGACCGCGGCCAGTGCCTCGCCGACGTGCGCCAGTGCGCGGCCGACCCGACGCTCGAGAAGCAGGACTGCTGTCCCGCCGCATGCGGGATCCGCTACGCCGCGCTGAAGGCGCAGGGGCTGCCGGACGGGCTCGCGTTCTCGCGCGCGGTGTTTTCGGCGCCTTCGTGCGTGCCGGGGGCGGACGACCTGCCCGCACAGTAACTCGAATTCGCTGCCGCATCGATTGCGGAAGCGTGTCTCGGAGGAAGTGGGAGCGGCCCATGGCCGCGAACCCTCAGTGCTTCCTGGCTGCGTGCATCGCTCTGAACGAACCGCCTTCTGATCGCGGCCATGGGCCGCTCCCACTTCCTTCGAGTAGCCCCTCAGGGCTTCCGGTTGGAGAGGGATTCGGGAAGGGTCGTCAGCCGCATCTCGATCGTCTCCCCATCCGGCTCGCGCTGCACGATGCGCACCGGCAACCACTGCGTTTCCTTCGCGAGCCAGCTGGTCGTGGTGCGGCCGGGCTTCTCGCGCACGCGCTCGACGCGCGTCGCGTCGAACGATCCCGCGCGGCACTCGACGCGTTCCTCGCCCGCGACGCGATAGCGGTGCGTTTCGACGTGGTCCTTGTCGGCCACGCGGTACTCGAGCGTCGGCGCGTGCGTGCCCACGTCGTGCGCGAGCGAGATCGGAAGAGCACACGTCTGA
>CALKUS010000168.1 GCA_937996755.1 uncultured Pseudomonadota bacterium
GGCTATCCTGCGCGCCCGTTCCGGCAGCGCCTGAACGTGATGTCGAAGATCCCGGAGAGATGCCCGAGAGGCCGAAGGGGCTCCCCTGCTAAGGGAGTATGCGGTCAAAAGCTGCATCGAGGGTTCGAATCCCTCTCTCTCCGCCAGACAGCAAAAAGGGAGCCGAAAGGCTCCCTTCTACTTTTCCGCGCGTCGAGCGCGTTCGTCGGGAACGGATTTCGATCGACAACAGTCAGCCGACCTCGTTCGGTCCCGGCCCTTCCGGCGCGGGCCCTTCGTGCTGCTCGCGCTTGATGCGCTGGTAGATCTCTTCGCGGTGAACGGCGAGATCCTTGGGCGCATTGATGCCGATGCGGACCTGGTTGCCTTTCACGCCGAGCACGGTCACGGTGACGTTGTCACCGATCATCAGCGTTTCGCCGACGCGCCGCGTCAGGATCAGCATTGCGATTCCCTCCTTCCCACGCACCGGCAGCGGGATGAGACCGACTCCTGCCGGACTGCGCCTCCGTGGCGCTGGTCCTCTCCGATCGCGGGCCTACTTCCCGTGGCCCCGCGATCTGGGGCGCGTTTCGATGGTATCGAAGGCCCCGGAGGTGCGCAAACACGCCGCGTTGCGCTTCCGACCGTCAGTTCAGGCGCGCGCGAACCCAGTCGGCGACGCCGGCGAGCGCGTGATCGAGCTTCGGGGAATCCTCGCCGCCGCCCTGCGCGAGATCGGGGCGACCGCCGCCCTTGCCACCGATCTCCTTCGCGACGTGGCCGAGCAGGTCACCTGCTTTCACCTTGGCAAGCGCCGCGCCCGCGACACCGGCCACGAGGCTGGCCTTGCCGTCGGCAGACGTCGCGAGCAGCACGACGGCATCGCCGAGCCGTTGCTTTGCCTGGTCCACGCCTTCGCGCAGCAGCTTCGCGTCGACGCCCTCGAGGCGCGCTGCGACGACCTTGATCCCGCCGACGTCGGCCGCGCCCGCGAGCACGGTGTCGAGCACGCTGCCCGCGCTCTTCGCTTTCAGCGATTCCAGCTCCTTCTCGAGCTTCTTCTGGCGATCGAACAGGCCACGCAATTTCTCCACCACGTCGTCGGGCGACGCGGCGAGCAGCTTCGCCGCCTCGCCGAGGATCGCTTCGCGCGCGTCGACCCAGCGCTGCGCGCCCTCGCCCGTCACCGCCTCGATGCGGCGCACGCCTGCCGCCACGCCGGATTCCGACGTGATCTTGAACAGGCCGATGTCGCCCGTGCGCGCGACGTGCGTACCGCCGCACAGCTCGGTCGAGAAGTCGCCCATCTTCAGCACGCGCACGCGCTCGCCGTACTTCTCGCCGAACAGCGCCATCGCTCCGGACGCGATCGCGTCCTGGTAGCCCATCTGTGCCGCGTCGGCCGCGCTGTTGCGCCGCACCTGCGCGTTCACCAGTTGCTCGACGGTCGCGAGCTGCGCCGGCGTCATGGGCTGGAAATGCGAGAAGTCGAAACGCAGGCGGTCGGGCGCGACGAGGCTGCCCTTCTGCGTGACGTGGTCGCCGAGCACCCGGCGCAGCGCCGCATGCAGCAGGTGCGTCGCAGAGTGGTTCAGCACGATCGCCTGGCGACGCGCGGCGTCGACCTGCGCCGACAACGTCGCGCCCTTGCGCAGCGATTCGCCGTGCCAGGTGCCGACGTGGCCGTGGTAGACACCCGCGAGCTTCACCGTGTCCGCGACGTCGAGCCTGCCGCCCGCGCCCACGAGCGCACCGACGTCCCCTACCTGGCCGCCGGATTCCGCGTAGAACGGCGTGCGGTCGAGCAGCACGATCGCCGCCTCGCCGTCGCCGAGCTGCTCGACCGCGCGTCCGTCGCGCACGATCGCGAGCACGCGCAGGCCGTCCGCACCGCAACCGTCGTAGCCGAGGAACTGCGTCGCGGCGAGCTCCTTGACGAGCTCCGCCGGCAGCGTCGCCGCGCCGGCGAACTGGCTCGCGGCGCGCGCACGCTCGCGCTGGTCGTTCATCGCCGCCTCGAAGCCCGGCATGTCGACCTCGAGCCCGCGCTCGCGCGCGATGTCGGCGGTGAGGTCCACCGGGAAGCCGTACGTGTCGTAGAGGCGGAACGCGTCCACGCCGGCAATCTTGCCCCGCGAGCGCGCCGCCACGTCCTCGAACACGCGCATGCCCTGCTCGAGCGTCTCCGCGAAGCGTTCTTCCTCGCCACGCAGCGCCGCCTCGACCATCGCCTGCTTCTTCGCGAGCTCGGGATAGGCACCGCCCATCTGCTGCACGAGCGGCGCGACCATCTTCGCGAAGAACAGGTCCTTGCAGCCGAGCATCCAGCCGTGGCGCAGCGCGCGGCGGATGATCCGGCGCAGCACGTAGCCGCGACCTTCGTTCGACGGGAGCACGCCGTCGACGACGAGGAACGAGCACGCGCGGATATGGTCCGCGATCACGCGCAGCGACTTGTTCTCGAGGTCCTTCGTACCGGTGAATTCGCCCGCGGCCCTGATCAGGTGCTGGAACAGGTCGATCTCGTAATTCGAATGCACGTGCTGCAGCACGGCCGTGAGGCGCTCGAGGCCCATGCCGGTGTCGACGCACGGCGCGGGCAGCGGCGAGAGCTTGCCGTCGACGCCGCGGTCGAACTGCATGAACACGAGGTTCCAGATCTCGATGTAGCGATCGCCGTCCTCATCCGGCGAACCGGGTGGACCGCCCGCGATGCCCGGGCCGTGGTCGTAGAAGATTTCCGTGCACGGGCCGCACGGCCCGGTGTCGGCCATCTGCCAGAAATTGTCGGAGGCGTACGGCGCGCCCTTGTTGTCGCCGATGCGCACGATGCGCTCGCGCGGCACGCCGACCATGTTCGCCCAGAGGTCGTAGGCCTCGTCGTCCGTCGCGTACACGGTCACCCAGAGCTTCTCGGCCGGCAGCCCGTACACCTTCGTCAGCAGCTCCCACGCATACGCGATCGCGTCGCGCTTGAAGTAGTCGCCGAAGCTGAAGTTGCCCAGCATCTCGAAGAACGTGTGGTGGCGCGCGGTGTAGCCGACCTGGTCGAGGTCGTTGTGCTTGCCGCCGGCGCGCAGGCAGCGCTGGCTCGACACCGCGCGCTTGTACGAGCGCTTCTCGGCACCGAGGAACACGTCCTTGAACTGCACCATGCCCGAGTTGGTGAACAGCAACGTCGGGTCGTTGCCCGGCACGAGCGGGCTGGACGCAACGACTTCGTGCCCCTTCGAGCGGAAGAACTCGAGGAAGGTCTGGCGGATCTCGGCGCTGGTCTTCATGGGAACTGCCGCGGCAAAACGCGAAGGATAGCCCGATTATGCGGGCCGGCGACTCGGGGACAAGCTCTAATGGCCGCGGTCGGGGCGCCTCAACGCGGGCGCACTGCACCCGTGCTGGAGAAGATCGCGACTGAAGCCCGCCCTGAGCGAAGTCGAAGGGTCGCTCCCACAGTCGCTCCCACAGTCGCTACCACAGGCTCCGGACAGCGAGGTCAGGCCTGGTCGTCGTCGATGCGCACCTTGCAGGCGGCGTGGATCACGTCGGACGGGAAGCCGCGACGCGCGAGGAATTGCGCGGCCTTCTGGCGCGCCTCGCGATCGGCGATGCCGGTGCTGAAACGGCGCTCCAGCGCGCGCCGGGCGATGTCGCGCCAATCGGGCTCGGCCAGCAGCTCGCCGAGCTTGCGGGCATCGATGCGGTGGGTGCGCAGCTCGGACTCGATGTAGCGCGGCCCGTAGCCGGCCGCCGCGCGGCGCCGTACGAGTGCCGCCGCGAAGCGTTCGTCGCTCTGGTAACCGCGCTCGCGCATCGCGGCGACCGTGGACGTTGCTTCGTCGCTGGCGATGCCGCCACGCACGAGCTTGCGGCCCAGCTCGTTCGCGCTCTGCTCGCGCCGTGCCAGGAGCGCGAGCGCGCGCTCCTTCGCATCGGGCGCCGCGCCGTCGTCGCGACGACGGCGGGACACGATCAGGCCTCGACGGGCTCGCCGACCGGCTGCGATCCGCCGGATACACCGGTATTCACCAGCTTGGCGCGCAGCTTTTCCTCGATCTCGCGGGCGACGGACGGGTTTTCCTTCAGGAACGCGCGCGTGTTGTCCTTGCCCTGGCCGATGCGCTCACCGCCGTAGCTGTACCAGGAGCCCGACTTCTCGACGAGGTTGTGCAGCACGCCCATCTCGATCAGCTCGCCCTCGCGCGACGTGCCTTCGCCGTACAGGATCTCGAACTCGGCCTGGCGGAACGGCGGCGCGAGCTTGTTCTTGACCACCTTCACGCGCGTCTCGGAACCGATCACTTCCTCGCCACGCTTCACCGCACCGATGCGGCGGATGTCGAGTCGCACGGACGCATAGAACTTCAGCGCGTTGCCGCCCGTCGTCGTCTCCGGGTTGCCGTACATGACGCCGATCTTCATGCGGATCTGGTTGATGAAGATCACCAACGTCTTCGATTTGTTGATCGAGGCCGTCAGCTTGCGCAGCGCCTGGCTCATCAAGCGCGCGTGGAGACCGACGAAGCTGTCCCCCATCTCGCCCGCGATCTCGGCGCGCGGCACGAGGGCCGCGACCGAGTCGACGACGATCACGTCGACCGCGTTGCTCTTGATCAGCATCTCGGTGATCGTCATCGCCTCTTCGCCCGAGTCGGGCTGGCTGACCAGGAGGGTTTCGAGGTCGACGCCGAGCTTCTTGGCCCAGCTGGGGTCGAGGGCGTGTTCGGCGTCGATGAAGGCCGCGATGCCGCCCGCCTTTTGGGCCTGGGCGACCACGTGGAGGGCGAGGGTCGTCTTGCCGCTCGATTCGGGGCCGAAGCATTCGATGATGCGGCCCTTGGGAATCCCCTGCCCGCCCAGGGCGAGGTCAACCGAGAGGCTGCCAGTCGGAATGCCCTCAATGCGGCGGACCTTGTCGGCGCCGAGGGGCATGATCGAGCCTTCGCCATATTGCTTCTCGATGGCGGCGACGGTGTTGCGGAGCTCCGAACTCGCCTCGAGCATGAGGTCGGCGGGGGTCTTCTTGACGTTCTTGTC
>CALKUS010000169.1 GCA_937996755.1 uncultured Pseudomonadota bacterium
CGTGATCGGCGGCGTGGTGCCCGTGATCAACGTCAAGGGCATCAACCCCGGCCAACTCAAGCTCACGGGGCCGGTGCTGGGCGACATCTACCTGGGCAAGATCATCAAGTGGAACGATCCGGCGCTGAAGGCGCTCAACCCCGGCCTCGCCTTGCCCGATGCCGACATTGCGGTGGTGCGCCGCGCCGATGGCTCCGGCACCAGCTTCATCTTCACCAACTACCTCTCCAAGGTGAACGCCGAGTGGAAGGCCAAGGTGGGCGAAGGCACGGCGGTGAACTGGCCCATCGGCGCCGGCGGCAAGGGCAACGAGGGCGTGTCGGCCTTCGTGGGGCGCCTGCCGAACTCGATCGGCTACGTCGAGTACGCCTACGCCAAGCAGAACAAGATGGCCTACGTGCAGCTGAAGAACCAGGCCGGCAATTTCGTCGCGCCCGATGACAGCGCCTTCCAGGCGGCCGCCGCCGGCGCCGACTGGGCCAAGAGCTTCCACCAGGTGCTGACCGAGCAGCCCGGCAAGGATTCCTGGCCGATCACCGGCGCCACCTTCATCCTGATGCACAAGGTGCAGGACAAGCCGGCCAATGCCGCTTCGGCCCTGAAGTTCTTCGACTGGGCCTATGCCGGCGGCGACAAGATGGCCAGCGAGCTCGAATACGTGCCGCTGCCCGACTCGGTGAAAGCGCTGGTGCGCAAGCAGTGGGGCCAGATCGCCGACGCGTCGGGCAAGCCGGTGCTGAACCGCACCGTCACGTTGCGCGATTCGTGGGCGAAGGCGCGCTGACGCGATGTTGTACGGACAGGTCCACCTCACGCTGCCGCCCTGGGTGCACCAGGCGATCGACCCGAACACTGTCTGCACGACGCCGGAAGCGCGCATGGCGCTCGCGATCGAGCTCGCGCGGCTCAACGTCGATCGCCGCACGGGCGGCCCGTTCGGCGCGGCGGTGTTCAACGGCGACGGTCGCCTCGTGAGCATCGGCGTCAACCGCGTCGTGCCGAGCAACTGTTCGGTCGCGCACGCCGAGATGATGGCGTTCATGACGGCGCAGCAGCGGCTGCAGCGCTACCGCCTCAACGAGGACGGGCATCGCTTCGTGCTCGCGACGAGCGCGCAGCCGTGCTGCCAGTGCTACGGCGCCAGCTTCTGGGCCGGCATCGACGCGCTCGAGATCGGTGCGCGTGCCGACGACGTGCACGAGCTGACCGAATTCGACGAAGGCCCGCTGCCCGCGGACTGGATCGGCGAACTGCAGCGACGCGGCATCGCGGTGCTGCGCGACGTCGACCGCGATGCGGCGCGCGCCGTGCTCGCCGGCTATCGAGACCTCGGTGGCAGCGCGTACTGAGTCGCGGCTCGCCCGAATCCCTGCCGCAGTGCAGCACGAACGATGGTTTGAAGTGCGCCCCATCGGTCCGCGAACGGTTGCAGAGCCGCATCGATTGCACTAAACATCGGTGTGGTCACGTGATGTGACGCGGTCGCGGGAAACTGCGCCGCGGGCCAGGGAGGCACAGCTCACACCCATCTCCGTCATCCGTCCCTCAGGGGGCACGGGCGCGGGTTCTCGTCGTAACTCTTTCCGGAGTCGGTCCAGATGAATTCGTCATTCCGTCGCGGCGGCACGCGCGCAGCCTTGGGCTTTGCGATCGCCCTCGCGCTCGCCTGCAGCCCTGTCTACGCCAGAAGCACCCTTCCACAGAACCTCGGCTACGGCCTCGACAAGCTCGTCGAAAGCCAGCTGATCATCGAAGCCGCGCAGGGCCGCCAGATCGAGCTGTACGACGGCTGGGCGACGGAAGCCGCCGCCGAATACGCAGGGCGCGCCATCCGCGATCCGAACGACGCGAACCGTTTCCTCGTCGACATCACGCTGAGCGGCAAGGTCGGCTTCGATGCGCTGCGCAGCGCGCTCGAAGCGCGCTTCCAGACGCTCTCGATCCAGGCCGTCGACAAGTCCTATCGCGGCGTCGGCATCATCGAGGGCTACATCTCGATCGACGAGGTCGCCACGCTGGCGCAGACGAAGGGCGTGAAGGGCGTGTTCCTCGGCCTGAAGCCCGAGCTCGACAGCGTGCCGACCGAAGTGGCCGACCAGCTGCTCCCGGCAGGTGGCGCCCAGGCTGCGGCGAAGGATGCCGCGACGCCGGACGGCGGCGGTCCTGTCGTGCTGAACAAGCTCGGCTCGGCGTTCGACCAGGGCGTGACGCAGCATCGCGTCGACAAGATCAACCAGTTCTACAACCCGGCCGCTCCGGTGAACTGGACCGGCTCCGGCATCACGATCGGCGCGCTGTCGGACAGCTACGACACGCGCGGCACGGCCCCGACGGCCGCGACGAGCGTCGCGAACTTCGACCTGCCCGGCGCGGCCGGCCATCCGACCGGCAACACGCAGCCCGTCGCCATCATCCAGGACCTCCCGGCCGTCGGCACCGACGAAGGCCGCGGCATGCTGGAGATCCTGCACAAGATGGCGCCGAACGCGCGCCTCGGCTTCGCCACGGGTTCGCTCGGCGAAGTGGAGTTCGGCAACAGCATCCGCACGCTCGCCGGCCTGCCGGGCTTCGAGTTCACGCCGCCGCAGGGTGGCGTGTTCAAGGCCGACGTCATCGTGGACGACATCAGCTACGGCGGCGAACCGTTCTACGGCGAGACGATCATCGGCAATGCGATCGACGACGTCACCGCCGCGGGCGTTTCGTATTTCTCGTCGGCCGGCAACAACATCGGCATCAACGCGTACGAGTCGACGCTGCGCATCGTGCCGAACGGCACCGGCCTCACGGCGGCGACGAACTCGGCGCTCGTCGGCACGAACATCGACCTGACGGGCGTGCCGGCAAACCTGTACGCCGGTGGCTTCCACAACTTCAACCCGATCCCGGGGCAGCTCGACGTTGCGCAGCTCGTGAACATGCCGAACAACACGAATGCCAGCACCGAGATGCAGTGGAACGACCCGTACGACCAGCGCGAGCTGGTGCTGAACAACCCGCCCATCTTCTCGGCCAGCGGCAGCATCCCGGTCACGACGAACACGGTCACGTACGACGGCTCCAGCACGCCGGCGCTGCCGGTGTTCGCGGCCGGCGTCCCGCACGTGATCACGGTGACGCAGACGGGCGGCGACTTCGACGCGATCGTCGACGTCATCGACCCGCTCGGCAACCTGCTGCTGTCGCAGGACACGGGCATCGATGAACTGGTGACGTTCTATCCGCCGACGGGTGGCCAGTACCGCATCGTCGTGAAGGCGTTCAGCCCCACGACGGGTACGTTCGACATCACGGTCAATACGGCGAGCGGCCAGGCCGGCGTCACGACCGACCTGAACCTGCTGGTGTTCCGTGCCGACACGGGTGCGTTCATCGCGGCGCGTTCGTTGACCGCGAACAACCTCGCGAGCAACCGCCCGGTGGAGCTCGGCGTGGTGCGATCGGCTGCCGGCCAGTCGCAGAGCCAGTTCCTGATCGCGCGCGCGAACATCCCGCCGGCGAACCAGATCCGCCCGACGGTGGTGCGCTGGTCGACGCGCGGCAACGGCGCCGGCGGCATCGGCCCGGCCGAGTACTTCACGTACAACGCCACGACCACGAAGGGACATGCGACCGCGAAGGGGTGCAACGGGACGGCCGCCTACTCGGTGTTCCGCACCAGCTTCCCGGAGACGTTCACCTCGCCCGGCACGGCGACGATCTACTTCGACAAGGACGCGAATCGCCTCGCGACCCCGGAGGTCCGCCAGGTGCCGCGCGTCGCGGCAGCCGACGCGGCCAACACCGGCTCGTTCGGCGGTGACTCCACGGCCGACCCCGACACGAACCCGAACTTCTCGGGCACCAGCGCGGCGGCTCCGCACGCGGCTGCGCTCGCGGCACTCGTGCTCGAGTCGCGTGGCGGTGTCGGCAGCGTCACGCCGGCTGCGATGCGCACGATCCTGCAACAGAACGTGTTCCCGCACGACCTCGACCCGTCGTTCGCGTCGGGCACGGCGGTGGCCAGCGACGGCGGCGGCGTGGTGATCACGATCTCGTCCGACGGTAACCGCAACGCGCTGACGGGCGAGAACGACGTGAACTCGATCCAGGTCACGTACCTCGGCCCGGGCTCGCTCGCTTCGCTCAACTTCAACCCGACCGGCTCGCCGGCGCTCGGTGGCGCGGTCTCGACCGGCGTCAACGGCGTCAGCGACAACGTCGGTTCGAACCCGCCGACCGTGAACTACTTCGACTTCGTGTACCCGGGCATGATCTTCGGGCCCGCAGCGATCCGCGGGTTCGCGCTCGGCACGCTGACCGGCATCACGCCGGCCGACGTCGTCGCGCCGCTCAACGTCGCGCCGTTCACCGGCTTCAGCAACCCGGCCGGCCTGCCGTCGCCCGCGAACATCTTCTACTCGATGTCGCTCACGTTCCCGACGCAGGCCTTCACGGACGGCGACGTCCTGCGCTTCACGGTCGGCCGCGGCGCGCAGCGCAGCTCCAGCGTCGCCGGCGGCACCGGCCCGACCAACGGCGCCACGTCGATCCAGCCGATCGCCGACCTGTTCGGCGGCGGCGTGATCCTGCCGACCGGCGTCGTGGTGGAAGACGGCATGCAGTTCACGGGCACCACGACGAGTGGCGCCACGTTCACCGGCCGCATCCGCAACCGCGTCGGCGTCGGCTTCAGCAACGTCGACGGCTACGGCTTCATCGACGCGGTGAAGGCGACCGCCGGCGATGCGCTGTTCAGCAACGGCTTCGAGGATCCGAACTGATCCCCGCCACGCCGTAACGTGGTAACAAGAAGGGGTGCGCGCAAGCGCACCCCTTTTTCTTTGCAGAACGTCAGATCCGCCGATGAGCAGCCTGTTGTATTGCCGCGCCGGCTTCGAGCCCGAGTGCGCGCAGGAAATCGAGTGGCATGCCGCGCAATCCGGCGGCCACGGCCATGCGCGCACCGAGCGCGATTCCGGCTACGTCGTGTTCAATGGCGAAGCACCGACGCCGGCGTGGGGCGAGCTGGTG
>CALKUS010000170.1 GCA_937996755.1 uncultured Pseudomonadota bacterium
TTCGTGTCCCACATCAGGCGCTCGATGCGCTCGGACACGTCGAACAGGCGCATGTTGCCGCCGTCCTTGCAGAGCGAGCGCGAGATCTCCTTGATGATCGGGTTGCGCGGGTCGCCCGTCGTGTAGACGGGATGGCCGAACCCGATGATGATCTCCTTGCGCTCCATGCGCGCGCGAATGTCGGCTTCGGCCTCCTCGGCCGAGCGATAGCGCGAGATGATGTCCATCGCCACTTCGTTCGCGCCGCCGTGCTTCGGGCCGCGCAGCGCGCCGATGGCGCCGGTGATCGCCGAGTACATGTCGCTGCCCGTGCCCGCGACGACGCGCGCCGTGAACGTGCTCGCGTTGAACTCGTGCTCGGCGTACAGGATCAGCGAACGGTCGAGCGCGCGCGTGTGCAGCGCGCTCGGCATCTTGCCGTGCAGCAGGTGCAGGAAGTGCGCCGCAACGGATTCGTCATCCGTCTCGGTGTCGATGCGGCGCCCGTTCAGCGCGTAGTGGTGCCAGTACAGCAGCATGGAGCCGAAGCTCGCGACGAGGCGATCGGCGATGTCGCGCGCCTCGGACACCGGATGCGATTCCTTCTCCGGCAACACGGCGCCGAGCACCGAACAACCGGTGCGCATCACGTCCATCGGGTGCGTCGACGCGGGCAGCAGCTCCAGCGCCTTCTTCACCGGCGTCGGAAGGCCACGCAGGCGCTTGAGCTTCGTGCGGTAAGCCGCGAGCTCGGCCCCGGTCGGCAGGAAATCGTGGATCAGGAGATACGCGATCTCCTCGAACGTGCCGTGCTCGGCCAGGTCGGCGATGTCGTAGCCGCGGTAGTGCAGGTCGTTCCCGCTGCGGCCCACGGTGCAGATCGCCGTATTGCCGGCGGCGACGCCGGAAAGCGCGACGGACTTCTTCGCCTTCGGCAGGACTTGTTCGCTCATCTGGTTCCCCCTCCGGGATCTCTAGCGACGGCTGCTTCTGTTACTGCGCTACTGCTTCTGCGCGAACAGCTCGTCGAGCTTGTCTTCGTACGCGTGGTAGCCGAGGTGGTCGTACAGTTCGGCGCGCGTCTGCAGCGTGTCGATGATGTTCTTCTGCGTGCCTTCGCGGCGGACCGTCTGGTAGAAGTGCAGAGCGGCCTTGTTCATGGCGCGATAGGCGCCGCAGCAGTACAGCGCGATGTCGACGTTCGCGCTGCGCAGCTCGTCGGTCGTGAAGAACGGCGTCGAGCCGAATTCCGTGAGGTTCGCGAGGATCGGCACCTTCACCGCGGCCTTGAAGCGACGATAGTCGTCGAGCGTCTTCATCGCCTCGGGGAAGATCATGTCGGCGCCGGCTTCGACGTACGCGACCGCGCGCGCGATCGCCGCATCGATACCTTCGACGGCTGCCGCGTCGGTACGCGCCATGATCACGAAGCCGTCGTCGCCGCGCGCGTCGACCGCCGCCTTCACGCGATCGACCATCTCGCCGGTCGGCACCACTTCCTTGCCGGGACGATGGCCGCAGCGCTTCTGGCCGACCTGGTCTTCCATGTGCACGGCGGCGACGCCGGCGCGCTGGAAGCTGCGGATGGTGCGGCCGATGTTGAACGCGCCGCCCCAGCCCGTGTCGATGTCGACGAGCAGCGGCATGTCCGTGGCATCCACGATGCGGCGGGCGTCGGTCAGGACGTCTTCCATCGTGCTGATGCCGAGGTCGGGCATGCCGAGCGAGTTCGCGGCGACGCCGCCTCCCGACAGGTACAGCGCCTTGTAACCGGTGCGCTTCGCCATCAAGCCCGCATAGGCCGTGATGGCGCCCATCACCTGCAGCGGCTGCTCCGCCGCGACGGCCGCGCGGAAGCGCGCGCCGGCTGAATCACGCGACATCGGGAATTCCTCAGCCGCCGAGCATGCTCGCCACGCCGGCACGCTCTTCCTCGAGCTCCTTCAGCGTGAAGTTCATGCGCTCGCGCGAGAAGTCGTCGACGTCGAGGCCCTGGACGATCGTGTACTCGCCGTCCTTCGTGGTGACCGGATAGCCGTACATCACGTCCTGCGGGATGCCGTACGACCCGTCCGACGGAATGCCCATCGTGACCCACTCGCCGTTCGAGCCGAGCGCCCAGTCGCGCACGTGGTCGATCGCCGCATTCGCCGCGGAAGCGGCCGATGACAGGCCACGCGCCTCGATGATCGCGGCGCCGCGCTTGCCGACCTTTGGGATGAACTCGTTGCGGTTCCAGTTCTCGTCGTTCACGACCTTCGGCGCGGCTGTGCCGTCGATCGTCGCGTAGCGATAGTCCGGGTACATCGTCGGCGAGTGGTTGCCCCAGACGATGAGCTTCCTGATCGACGCGACCGGCTTGCCGGTCTTCGCCGCGAGCTGCGACAACGCGCGGTTGTGGTCGAGGCGCAGCATCGCCGTGAAGTTCTTCTTCGGGATTCCGGGCGCCGATTTCATCGCGATGTACGCGTTCGTGTTCGCGGGGTTGCCGACCACGAGGATCTTCGCGCTGCGCTTCGCGGAAGCGTCGAGCGCACGTCCCTGCTCGATGAAGATCTTCGCGTTCTCCATGAGGAGATCCTTGCGCTCCATGCCCGGGCCGCGCGGACGCGCGCCGACGAGCAATGCGTAATCGATGTCCTTGAACGCTTCCTTCGGGTCGGCCGTGCCGACCATGCCGGCGAGCAGCGGGAACGCGCAGTCCTCGAGCTCCATCATGCAGCCCTTGAGCGCGGCCTGCGCCTTGTCCATCGGCAGCTCGAGCATCTGCAGGATGACCGGCTGGTCCTTGCCGAGCATCTCGCCCGAGGCGATGCGGTAGATCAGGCTGTAGCCGATCTGGCCGGCGGCACCGGTCACGGCGACACGGACGGGGGCTTTCATGGCGTCACTCCTCGGGTCGGTCGGTTCGGCGCGCGGGCCGGATCAAGCGAGCTCGGCGAAGAACTGCTGCATGCGGCGCAGGCCTTCGGTGAGCTCGGCGGGTTTGCAGGTATAGGAGATGCGGATCGAGCGTGGCTCGCCGAACGCGCTGCCCGGAACGACGGCAACGCCTTTCGATTCGAGCAGCGCATTGCAGAACTCGACGTCGTTGCGGATGCGCAGCGCGCCGTGCGTCTTGCCGAACGCGCACGAGACGTCCGGGAAGGCGTAGAACGCGCCACGCGGCACCGGGCAACGCACGCCGGGGATCGCGTTGAGCGCGGCAATCACTTCGTCGCGCTTCTTCTGGAACTCGGCGCACTTCTGTACCGGGATGTCCTGCGGGCCGTTCATCGCGGCGACCGCGGCGGCCGTGACGACTTCGGGCAGGTTCGTGATGTGGTTCGAGTTCAGCGTCGTCATCGCGCCTGCGACGCTTTCTGGCCCTGCGGCGAGGCCGACGCGCCAGCCGGGCATGCCGTAGGTCTTCGAGATCGAGTCGATGATCACGACACGGTCGCGCAGCTCGGGGCGCGCGGTCACGAGGTGCGTGTACTTGAGCCCGTCGAACACCATGCGGTTGTAGATGTCGTCGGACAGCACCCACAGCTCGTGCTTCACGAGCACGTCGGCGATCGCGCGAACTTCCGCTTCGTCGTACACCATGCCCGTCGGATTCGACGGGTTGTTGAACAGCAGCAGCTTCGTCTTCGGCGTGATCGCCGCCTCGAGCTGGGCGGGCAGGAGCTTGTAGCTCTGCTCGGGGCCGCACGGCAGCAGCTTCACCTTCGCACCGAGGATGTCCGCGATGTCGACGTACGAGGTCCAATACGGCGTCGGGATCAGGATCTCGTCGCCTTCGTCGATGAGCGCGCTCATGACGTTGAACAGCACGTGCTTCGCGCCGACGCCTGTCGCGAGGTGCTTGCGCTCGTATCCCGAGATGCCCTTCTCGCCGAGGTGCTTGATGAATGCGTCGAGCAGGTCCTCGCGGCCGCGGTTCGAGCCGTACGCGCCGGAGTCCTTCATGAGCGCCTGGCGCGCGGCGTCGTAGACGTGCTCGCCGGGCAGGAAGTTCGGCACACCGATCGAGAAGCTGATGATGTCGCGGCCTTCCGCCTTCAGGCGCTTGGCCTTCTCGGCGACCACCATGATCGCGCTCGGCTTGGCGCGACTCATCCGCTCGGCAAGCTTGAGCATCGGGGCTCCTCGGCGAGTAATCGGGGCAACGAGGGAACTTCCGCGTCCGGACGCCTCGTGATACGGCGCCCGTGCGGGAAAACGGGCGCGAAGTTTACCATGGGCATCGCGGCCGCTGCCGCGCAACGGGGTGCGAAGCGCCATGCGGCCGATCCGGGTCTTTGCGTCGTACCTGTCCGTGCTGTTGCTGGTCGCCTGCGCCGCGGCGCCGCCGTTCGCCGACCGGATCGAGCCCGATGCATCCGTGCGCGAGGCGGTGGCAGCGACGGCTCGCACGGTCGCCCTGCGCGAGGTCGCGGTCGTCGTGCACGTCGGCCATGCAGTTCGAGCCGAGCTGCGGCCCGATCGCAGCCTGCATGTCTGGCGCGGCCTGCTGCTGCGAACGGTGGACGAAGGCGAGCTGGCGTTTGCGCTCGCGCACGAGCTCGCCCACGACGCACTCGCGCATCCGTTTCCCGCGCGCGGAGATGCGCGCGACGTCGGGCAGGAGCTGGCGGCCGATGCGCGCGCACGCGACGGTCTCGCGGCGGTCGGATTCGATCCCGCCGCGGGCGCGTCCTTGCTGCGCGCCCTGCGCGAAGAAGCGTGGGTCGCCGACGCTGACGCCAGCTCGCTCGCCGAGCTCGACCGGCGGATCGCCGCGTTCGGCGACATCGACCCGTCGCACGGCGTGCGCAGCGACGACCCGTGGCGCGCGGTGTGGCAGTCGCTCCGCGACGCCTGGCTCGCGGCGGATCCTGCCTCAGGCGACGCGAAGCGTCGCGCCGTGCTGGAGCGCCACGTGGCCGCGGCGCACCGCGCGCGCTGAGCTCAGCGCTTGTCGAGCGTCGCGTTCCACTGGTCGAGCTGCGGCTTCGCCTTCTCGAACAGCGCGGAATAGTCGCCGAGGATCGTGATCGACTCGATCGCGTCGCCGCCCTTCACCGCGTCCACCACCGCCTGGTCGGCCGGTGAAACGACGCGGCCGAACACGGTGTGCTTGCCGTCCAGCCACGGCGTGGCCGTGTGCGTCACGAAGAACTGGCTGCCGTTCGTGCCCGGCCCGGCATTCGCCATCGACAGCGTGCCCGCTGCGTGGCGCAGCGCGGGGTTGAACTCGTCCTGGAACCGGTAGCCCGGGCCGCCGCGGCCGCTGCCTTCGGGGCAACCGCCCTGGATCATGAAGTCGGGGATGACTCGGTGGAAGCTCAGGCCGTCGTAGTACTTGCGGCGCGCGAGGTTCACGAAGTTCGCCACGGTGAGCGGCGCCTGATCCGGGAACAGCTTCAGGTTGATGTCGCCGCGGGGGGTCTTGATGACGGCGGTGAGGTCGGCCACGGGGCGTCTCCAGGCGGTTGGGAAGGCGCGAATCGTACAGGAGCGGACCGCGCCGGCCTCGGGAGGACGGGACC
>CALKUS010000171.1 GCA_937996755.1 uncultured Pseudomonadota bacterium
GGGCGCGCGCTCGGGTGCGCGCGCGCGCGAGGACGGCGGCGACCCGGGCGCGAGCGGCGTGGACTCGCGCCAGGCGAGCACGGCGAGCACCACGGCCGCGAGGCCGGTGAGCAGCGGACGGGAGGGACGCATCGGGTCAGACGGGTACCGCAGCCGGGTTGTACGTCATGATACCGAGGGATTCGGCGCTGACGTGACGTCCCGGCTGGAAATTCTCGCTGCGACCCGAATGATAGGTGCGCGCCGTCTCGCGCGACTGCTGCATGACCCAGGTGGTGCGTGACTGGCGTGCCTCGACGTAGCGCCGCAGCGCCTCGTCGACCGAGCCGGCCGCGTCGAAGGCGCGCGCCAGCAGCATCGCATCCTCGATGCCCATCGCCGCGCCCTGGCCGAGGAACGGCAGCATCGGGTGCGCGGCGTCGCCGAGCAGCGTCACCGCGCCCTCGCTCCAGCGCTCGCGGACGTTGCGGTCGAACAAGCCCCACTTGAAGAGGTTCTCCGGCGGCGTCGCGGCGATCAACTCGCGGACCGGCGCGTTGTACTCCCCGAAACGCTCCAGCACGTCCTCGAGGCGCGAGCCCACGTAGCAGGCAGTCACTTCGGCAACGCGCGCGTCGCGGTAGCAAAGGATGTGCGCGGACGGATCGGGCTGGCCCGTGAGCTCGTCGTGGAACGTGTACGAGAGCTTGAGCTCGAGCGTGTACGGATGTTTCGCGATCACGTCGAGCTGCACGTCGAGACCGTCGCCGACGCTCGAGACGTAGCGGCCGCAATCGAGGCGATCGGGTGAGAACAGGTTCACGAGGCGCCAGTAGTTCTCGCCGTACACGCCCATGAGCCACGCGAAGCGTCCGCGTGCGGCGTGTTCCCTGTTGATCGTGATGTGCGACATGCCTTGGACTATAACACCGGGGTCAAGGCCGGCCAGACTGTCGAAACTCCCGCGATTTCCACTAGAATCAAGTTCCCTTCGCACCGTTCCGCGATGCGTGCGTGACACGCGCGGAAATCGTTCGTACCCCGTGAGTCAGGGGGTGACTGCGTCGCCACGCGACGCAGTCGGGGGTGTGGAGATGCAGGCGTTCGTGAAGCACCGCGGTCTGCGCTGCCCGGTGCATCAGAACAGATGCTTCTCGATCCCCAGGGCTGCGAGCACCTTGCTGCCGATCTCCTCGATCGACGTATTGGTCGTCGACAACATCGGGATGCGCTCGCGCTTCAGCAGCTTCTCCGCCGCGGCCACTTCCCAGCGGCACTGCTCCATCGTCGCGTACTTCGAATCCGGTCGGCGCTGCTGGCGCACCTGCTGCAGTCGCGCGGGATCGATCGTGAGGCCGTAGAGCTTCTTCCGGTGCGGCTGCAGTTTCGACGGCAGCTCCTGGCGCTGCAGGTCGTCCTCGGTGAGCGGATAGTTCGCCGCGCTCACGCCGAAGTGCAGCGCCATGTACAGGCAGGTAGGCGTCTTGCCCGAGCGCGACACGCCGACGAGGATCACCTCGGCGTCGTTGTAGTTCATGTCGATGCCGTCGTCGTGCGACAGCGCGAAGTTCGTCGCGTTGATGCGCTGCTCGTACTCCGCGAAGTTCACGAGTCCGTGCGCCTGCCCGACTCGCGACGAGCGCTTGGTCTGCAGCTCGTTCTCGAGCGGCGCGATGAATGGCGCGAACACGTCGAGGATCAGCGCGCCCGAGCTCGCGAGGATCTCGCAGAGATGCTGGTCCATCACCGTGTTCACGACGATCGGTCGCGCGCCGGTGATCGCCTGGGCGTTGCGGACGCGCGCAACGGCCGCATGCGCCTTCTCCTCGTTGTCGACGAACGGGATGCGCCAGGCGTCGAACTCGATGCCCTCGAACTGCGTCAGGACGCTGTGCCCGATGGTTTCGGCGGTGATGCCGGTGCCGTCCGAGATGTAGAAGATCGTGCGGCGCATGGACCCAGGGTTCCGAAGCCTGCATCCGAGCGTAACAGGGACTTCCGGCGCGCGGCCGCCGGCGGGTGGCGTGGACGGAACGCACCGCCCCGGCCGATCGCGGCCGCCTCGCCGCCCCGAACCGGTTGTTTCGCCTACCCGAACCTAGGATCATGCGCGCCTTCGCGCCGCCCGGCTCCCGGGCGCGCATCCCGCCTTTTTCGGAGCTTCCATGTCCGCGCTCGTGCTCTGGCTCGATCAACTGCGCCTGTCCGACCTGCCCCAGGTCGGCGGCAAGAACGCCTCGCTCGGCGAGATGATCGGCAACCTGGCGCAGCTCGGCGTGTCCGTCCCGGGCGGGTTCGCGACGACGGCGGACGCGTTCCGCACGTTCGTCTCGCAGAGCGGCCTCGCGAAGCGCATCCAGGACAAGCTCGCGACGCTGGACGTCGACGACGTCGAATCGCTCGTGAAGGCCGGCGCGGAAATCCGCCGCTGGGTGATCGAGACGCCGCTGCAGCCGGACCTCGACCAGGCGATCCGCGACGCGTACCACAAGCTCTCCGAGGACGCCGGCCGCGTCGCGTCCGTTGCCGTGCGCTCGTCCGCCACTGCGGAAGACCTGCCCGACGCGTCGTTCGCGGGCCAGCAGGAGACGTTCCTGAACGTCGAAGGCGTGGACGACGTCGTCCTGAAGGTCAAGGAAGTCTTCGCCTCGCTCTACAACGACCGCGCGATCGCGTACCGCGTCCACCACGGCTTCAAGCACGAGGACGTGTTCCTCTCCGCCGGCGTGCAGCTGATGGTGCGCTCCGACGTCGGCGCGTCGGGCGTGATCTTCACGCTCGACACCGAGTCCGGTTTCCGCGACGCCGTGTTCGTCACGTCGAGTTATGGCCTGGGCGAGAACGTCGTGCAGGGCGCAGTGAATCCGGACGAGTTCTACGTCTACAAGCCGACGCTCGCGCAGGGCCGGCCCGCGATCCTGCGCCGCCAGCTCGGCAGCAAGCAGATCCGCATGGTGTACGCCGGCCAGGGCCGGCGCGGCGTGCACAACGAGGACGTGCCGGCCGTCGACCGCAACCGCTTCTCGATCTCCGACGCCGACGTGCACGAGCTCGCGCGCCAGGCCGTCACCATCGAGAAGCACTACGGCCGCCCGATGGACATCGAGTGGGCGAAGGATGGCCTCACGGGCAAGGTCTACATCGTGCAGGCGCGCCCCGAGACGGTGAAGTCGCGCGAGCGCGTGCAGACGATCGAGCGCTTCGTGCTCGGCGCGAAGGGCAAGGTGGTCGCCGAAGGCCGCTCGATCGGCCAGAAGATCGGCGCCGGCACCGCGCGCGTCGTGAAATCGATCGCCGAGATGAACCGCGTGAAGCCCGGCGATGTCCTCGTCACCGACATGACGGACCCGGACTGGGAGCCGATCATGAAACGCGCGGCCGCGATCGTGACGAACCGCGGTGGCCGCACGTGCCACGCGGCGATCATCGCGCGCGAGCTCGGCATCCCCGCAGTCGTCGGCTGCGGCGACGCCACGTCGCGCATCGCGAACGACAGCGAGGTCACGGTCTCCTGCGCTGAAGGCGACACGGGCTTCATCTACGAGGGCAAGCTGCCGTTCGAGAAGATGTCGGCCGACCTGGGCAAGATGCCGCCCGCGCCGCTGAAGATCATGATGAACGTGGGCAACCCGGAGCGCGCGTTCGACTTCGCGCAGCTGCCGCACGCGGGCATCGGCCTCGCGCGGCTCGAGTTCCTGATCGCGCGCCAGATCGGCGTGCATCCGCGCGCGCTGCTCGAGTACGACCGCCAGCCGGCGGACGTGAAGAAGCAGATCGAGCCGTTGCTCGCAGGCTACGCCGATCCCGTGTCGTTCTACGTCGACCGCCTCGCCGAGGGCATCGCGACGCTGACGGCGGCGTTCGCGCCGCATCCGGTCATCGTCCGCCTGTCCGACTTCAAGTCGAACGAGTACGCGAACCTGATCGGCGGCAAGCAGTACGAGCCGCACGAGGAGAACCCGATGATCGGGTTCCGCGGCGCCTCGCGCTACGTCGATCCGTCGTTCGCCGATTGCTTCGCACTCGAATGCCGCGCCATGAAGAAGGTGCGCGACGAGATGGGCCTGACGAACGCGTGGGTGATGATCCCGTTCGTGCGCACGGTCGAGGAAGGCCGGAAGGTGATCGACACGCTCGCGAAGAACGGGCTGAAGCGCGGCGAGAACGGCCTCAAGCTGATCATGATGTGCGAAATCCCGTCGAACGCGCTGCTCGCCGACCAGTTCCTCGAGCTGTTCGACGGCTTCTCGATCGGCTCGAACGACCTCACGCAGCTCACGCTCGGCCTCGATCGCGACTCGGGCGTCGTCGCGCACCTGTTCGACGAGCGGAACGAGGCGGTGAAGGTACTGCTCTCGATGGCGATCAAGGCCGCGAAGAAGGCCGGCAAGTACATCGGCATCTGCGGCCAGGGCCCGTCCGACCATCCCGACCTCGCCGAATGGCTGATGGACCAGGGCATCGAGTCCGTGTCGCTGAATCCCGACACCGTCGTCGATACGTGGTTGCGCCTGGCCCGCAAGAAGGCGCAGTAATCCGGGTTGCTCGCGGTCCGCGCTGTTTGGCGCAGGTTGCGCCTGGCCCGCAAGAAAGCTCGGTAGGCCGGGTTGCGCGAGGTCCGCGCTGTTTGTCGCAGGTCGCGCCTCGTCCGCAGGAAAGTGGAGTAGCCCGAAACGTCGCAGTACGCCGTTTCGGCACACAACGCCATACCCAAATCTGCGTATTGCGCGGCCGGTTCACCGGAGTAGCGTCCCGCTCGCCGCCGTCCCGGCGGCACCTATGGGAGTGGGGCCATGAAGCGCAGCACCGCATTGTTGTGTGGTCTAGTCGCGTTCCTCGCGTTCCCGGTCGCGGCCCAGGACCGCGACTACACGGAAGGGCCGGTCATGCAGGTGGCGGCCATCAAGATCCAGCAGGGTCATTTCGACGAGTACATGGCCTATCTCAAGTCGAGCTGGACGAAGGAACAGCAGGCGCTCAAGGACGCGAAGATCATCCTCGACTTCGGCATCTACGCCACGACGGCGCGCACGCCGAACGATCCCGACCTGTACCTGACGACGACCTACGCGAACTGGGCCGCGCTGGACGGGCTCGACGCTCGCTCCGACCCGGTGATCGCGAAGGCGCTCGGCACCACGCGTGCGCAGGACGCGAAGGGCACGGCGGACCGCAACGCCTACCGCACGATCCTCGGCGTCGAGACGATCCAGCAGCTCAACATCAAGTAGTCATTTCGCGCGAATAGCGGTCGCCCTATCGGCGACCGCTGCGCGAAATGGCTGAGGACAGGATGTCCGATGGTGCGGCCATCGAAGCGAACCGGCGCCATGGATGGCGCCGGCGGCCGCTTCCGGCGGTGACTCGCGAGGTGCTCAGGCAGCTTCCGGCCGGCTCATGCGCCGCACCCACTTGAAGTGCGACACGATGCCGCGCCAGAAGCTGCGGTGTTCCCGGTAACGCACGTCGAATTCGCGGCAGGTCGATTCCACGACGCGCGACAGCGCCGGATAGTGGATGTGGCAGACGCGCGGGAACAGGTGGTGCTCGATCTGGAAATTGAGCCCGCCCAT
The DNA here is from genome assembly GCA_937996755.1 of uncultured Pseudomonadota bacterium. Classification (GTDB taxonomy): domain Bacteria; phylum Pseudomonadota; class Gammaproteobacteria; order Xanthomonadales; family Ahniellaceae; genus CALKUS01. The sequence goes on from CALKUS010000171.1 coordinate 5,553, forward strand.
GTACCAGCACAGGATCCGGCTGCGGCGCGCGAAATTCACGGTCGATTCGACCTGATGGATCGCCCAGGCGTTATCCACTTCGGCACCGTCCGGCTCGGGCTCGAACTTCGCCTCTTCGACGGCGTGCGCGAGCTGGAAGACGATGGCGAGCAGCAGGCCGGTGATCGCCATGCTCAACGCGTAGAACCCGAGCACGACCCAGAACGAGTGGAAGACCAGCGGGATGCCGAAGGCGAGCGTGAGGAACACGAGCTTGCCGGCAACCAGGTTGACGAGCGCCCAGCCCTTCGGCCGCGGGAACTTCAGCGTGCCGGCATCGCCGGCGATGAGGTCGCGGAAATCGCCCCACAGCTGCCAGCGGATGGTCATGATCCCGTACATGAGCCAGATGTACCAATGCTGCCAGCGCTGCCAGGCGCGCAGCTTCTGGTAGGGCGCGAGCCGCGCAACGGCGCCGAGGTCCATGTCGGCGTCGTAGGCCTGGATGTTCGTGTACGCGTGGTGGAAGACCGAGTGCTTCCAGCGCCAGATGTACGAGCTGCCGCCGACGAGGTCGAGGCTCATCGCCATCGCGGTATTCACCCACTGGCGATCGGAATACGCCTTGTGGCCGCCGTCGTGCTGGATGTTGAAGCCGATGGCCCCGGTGGCGAGCGCGAGCGACACGGCGAGCGGGAACGCTTCCCACCACGAGTCGGCCCAGAACACGAGCAGCGCGTACGACGCCGCGAACCATGCGGCGATGATCGCGGTCTTCAGGTACATCTGCCAGCAATCGCGCGGGCGCTTGCCCGTGCTGCGGAAGAACTCGTCCACGCGTGCGCGCAGGACTTTCTGGAAGTCCGTGCTGCCGGTGAATTTCAACTTCGTCGCCGAGCCGATTTCCCGGCCCTTCGCTGGCTGCGTGTCCTGCATGAAAGCTCCTGCCTGGCGTTCCGGGCAGGCGTGCGCGGCTCGCGATGGCGAGTACCGGACGAGCGCCCTGCCCCAGGCGCGAATCGTACGCGAGCGCACGCGCCGGCCGCGTAAAAATCCCGTTCGATCCGGGACCGTTCCGCTGCTCAGGGCGCGGGCGACCCGCCGAGCCGACCCATGAACGTCCGGTAGAAGCGCAGCTCCGCGATCGAATCGCGTGTGTCGGACAAGGCCGTGTGCGCGCTGTCCTTGCTGAAGCCCTTGCAGACATCGGGCGCCCATCGGCGCGCCAGCTCCTTGACGGTCGAGACGTCGAGGTTGCGGTAGTGGAAGTAGCGCTCGAGCGTGGGCATGACGCGCGCGAGGAAGCGCCGGTCCTGGCAGATCGAATTGCCGCACATCGGAGACTTGCCCGCCGGCACGTGCTGCGCGAGGAACGCGAGCGTCGCGGCTTCCGCCTCGGCCATGCCGACGCGCGAATCGACGACGCGCTGCCACAGGCCCGACTTCCTGTGCTGGTTCCGGTTCCAGTCGTCCATCGCCTCGAGACGTTCGACGGGATGCGCGATCGCGAACTCGGGCCCTTCCGCGATGACGCGCAGCTCCTTGTCCGTGACGATCGTGGCGATCTCCAGGACGGAGTCGTTGGCGCAATCGAGCCCGGTCATCTCGAGGTCGATCCAGATCAGGTTCTCTTCGTTCGGGGCCGGCGGCTGCGCTTCGCTCATGCCGGCGAACATAGACGATTTGCCGCACGGGCGTCGATGCGCGCCGCCGCAATTTCCGAGGCCCTCAGCCCTTGCCGCGCTTGCGCCGGAAGTACTCGGTGAGCATCGGGCCGGCCTCTTCGGCGAGCAGGCCGCCCTCGACCGCGATGCGGTGGTTGTGGCGGTCGCTGCCGAGCAGGTCGAACACGCTGCCGGCGGCGCCGGTCTTCGGGTCGCTGGCGGCGTAGACGACGCGCGCGATGCGCGCGTGCACGAGTGCCATCGCGCACATCGCGCACGGCTCCAGCGTGACGTACAACGTGGCGCCCGGCAGGCGGTAGTTGGACACGCGCTGGCCGGCCGCGCGCAGTGCGACGATCTCGGCGTGTGCGCTCGGGTCGCTCAGCGTGATGTTGCGGTTCCAGCCCTCGCCGAGCACTTCACCGTCGCGCACGAGCACGGCACCGACCGGCACCTCGTCCTCGGCGTGCGCGCCCTGCGCGGCGAGCTCGAGCGCGCGCCGCATCCAGGCCACGTCGTCGCCGCTATTCCCACTCGATGGTCGCGGGGGGCTTGCCACTGATGTCATAAACCACGCGAGAAACGCCACGCAACTCATTGATGATACGGGATGAAACCTGCCCCAGGAAATCGTACGGCAGGTGCGCCCAGTGCGCCGTCATGAAGTCGACCGTTTCCACGGCGCGCAGCGCGATCACGTGCTCGTAGGCGCGCGCATCGCCCACCACGCCGACCGACTTCACCGGCAGGAACACCGCGAACGCCTGGCTCACCTTGTCGTAGAGGTCGTGCTTGCGCAGCTCCTCGATGAAGATGTGGTCGGCCTGCGCGAGCAGCTCCGCGTGCTCGCGCTTCACCTCGCCGAGGATGCGCACGCCGAGGCCGGGGCCGGGGAACGGATGCCGGTAGACCATCTCGCGCGGCAGGCCGAGCTCGACGCCGAGCCGGCGCACCTCGTCCTTGAACAACTCGCGCAGCGGCTCGAGCAGTTTCAGGTGCATGCGCTCCGGCAGGCCGCCCACGTTGTGGTGCGACTTGATGACGTGCGCCTTGCCGGTCTTGCTGCCGGCCGACTCGATGACGTCGGGGTAGATCGTCCCCTGTGCGAGCCACTTCACGCCGGTGAGCTTGTGCGCTTCCTGCTCGAAGATCTCGACGAACAGGCGGCCGATCACCTTGCGCTTCGCTTCCGGCTCGTCGATGCCGCGCAGCGCCGTGAAGTAGCGCTCGGCTGCGTCGACGCGGATCACGTTCACGCCCATGTGCTCGGCCATCGTGGCCATCACCTGGTCGCCCTCGTTCCAGCGCAGCAGGCCGGTGTCGACGAACACGCAGACGAGCTGGTCGCCGATCGCGCGCTCGAGCAGCGCGGCAACCACGGACGAGTCCACGCCGCCGGAGAGTCCGAGCAGCACCGTGTCCTTGCCGACTTGCGCGCGGATGCGCTCGACGGCGTCCTCGATGATGTTCGCCGCCGTCCACAGCGTGCGGCACCCGCAGATGTCCGTGACGAACGTGCGCAGCAGCTCCATGCCGCGGCGCGTGTGCGTGACCTCGGGATGGAACTGCACGCCGTACCAGCGGCGCGCCTCGTCGGCCATCGCGACGATCGGCACGCTTTCGGTGGATGCGATGACGGAGAAGCCCGACGGCACCGTCGTGACGCGGTCGCCGTGGCTCATCCAGACGTCGAGCTCGAGCTTCTCGCCGGACTTAAGCGCGGGAGCTTCCGGAGCCTGCACCGCTGCACCCGATTGGCCGCCGATCCAGCTCTGCCCTTCGGACCAATGCTGCGGCGTCGCCGCGTCGCGAAGTGGATCGAACAGCGCGCAGGCCGCCCCGACGCCGACGCGCGCATAGCCGAACTCGCGATGGTGGCCGCCCTCGACCGTGCCGCCGAGCTGCGCGGCCATGGTCTGCATGCCGTAGCAGATGCCGAGGATCGGCAGCTTCGCGTCGTACACCTGTTGCGGAGCGCGCGGCGCGTCCGCTTCCGTCGTGGACTCCGGGCCGCCCGAGAGGATGATCCCCTTCGCGCCGAATTTCGCGATCTCGGACGCGTCGTGGTCCCAGGCCCAGATCTCGCAGTAGACCCCGATCTCGCGGATGCGCCGCGCGATCAGCTGCGTGTATTGCGCCCCGAAGTCGAGGATGAGGATCTTGTCTTGGTGGATATTCTGCATGCGGGGCCGGTCGCCAGAGGGGCTAGGGGCTAGGGACTAGGGGCTAGGGAAAAGCGGTCTCCGCGAGCCAGCGGTCACACGCTCTTCCCTAACCCCTAGCCCCCAGTCCCTAGACCCTGCTCCTACTCCATCCGGTAGTTCGGTGCTTCCTTCGTGATCGCGACGTCGTGCACGTGCGACTCGCGCATGCCGGCGTTCGTGACGCGCACGAACTGCGGCTTCGCGTGCATCTCCTCGATCGTCGCGCAGCCGAGGTAGCCCATGCTGGAGCGCAGGCCACCGACGAGCTGGTGCACGATGTTGCGCAGCGGACCGCGATACGGCACGCGGCCTTCGATCCCCTCGGGCACGAGCTTCTCGGCGTCCGACGAATCCTGGAAGTAGCGGTCCTTCGAGCCGAGCTGCATGGCGCCGAGCGAGCCCATGCCGCGATAGCTCTTGTACGAGCGGCCCTGGTACAGCTCGACTTCGCCGGGCGCTTCCTCGGTGCCGGCGAACATGCCGCCGATCATCACGCACGAAGCGCCGGCAGCGATCGCCTTCGCGATGTCGCCGGAATAGCGGATGCCGCCGTCCGCAATGAGGGGCACGTCGGTGCCGCGGAGCGCTTCGGCGACCATCGAAACGGCCGTGATCTGCGGCACGCCGACGCCCGCGACGATGCGCGTGGTGCAGATCGAGCCCGGGCCGATGCCCACCTTCACGCCGTCGGCGCCGGCATCGACCAGCGCCTTCGCGGCGTCGGCGGTCACGATGTTGCCGGCGACCACCTGCACGTTCGGAAACTGCTGCTTGATCCAGCGCACGCGTTCGATCACGCCACGCGCATGACCATGCGCCGAGTCCACGACGAGCACGTCGACGCCCGCAGCGACGAGTGCCGGCACGCGCTGGTCGGAGTCGCCGCCCGCGCCGACCGCGGCGCCCACCATCAGGCGCTCGAACTGGTCCTTCGCCGCGTTCGGGTTCTCGAACGACTTCTGGATGTCCTTGACCGTGATGAGGCCGCGCAGCTCGAACTGGTCGTTCACGACCAGCACCTTCTCGATGCGGTGCTTGTGCAGCAGCGCCATCACTTCGTCGTCGCCGGCGCCCTCGCGCACGGTCACCAGGCGATCCTTGCGCGTCATGATGTTGCGCACGGGGTCGTCGAGCTTGCGCTCGAAGCGGAAGTCGCGCGACGTGACGATGCCGACGAGCTGGCCGCCGTCGACGACGGGCACGCCCGAGATGTTGCGTGCGCGCGTGAGGTTGATGACGTCCTGGATCGCCGTGTCCGGCGTCACCGTGATCGGGTCGCGGATCACGCCGGCTTCGAACTTCTTGACGAGCGCCACTTCGGCCGCCTGCCGATCGACCGACATGTTCTTGTGCATGATGCCGATGCCGCCGCATTGCGCCATCGTCACGGCCAGCCGCCCTTCGGTGACGGTGTCCATGGCGGCCGAGGCGACCGGAACGTTCAGCGAAATGCCGCGCGAGAGGCGCGTGCGCGTCGAGACGTCGCGCGGCAGGACGTTGGACTCTGCGGGAACCAGAGAGACGTCGTCGAAGGTCAGGGCTTCGGCGAGGATGCGCATGTGCTAGCTCGCGGTAAAGCGAAGGTAGCGCGGCATTATACGGTTGACGGGCCGTTATCGCCTAATCCGGTCGTCTCCGCCCGCGAAACGCCACCATTACGGCGACTTGACCAGCACCAGCGAAAGCCACGGCCAGTACGTGATCAGCAGCACCGCGGCGAACTGGATCACGAAGAACGGCCAGCTCGCGCGGATCACGCTCATCACCGGCTGCTCGAAGCGGTAGCTCGCCACGAACAGGTTCATGCCGAGCGGCGGCGTGAAGAAACCGACCTGGAGGTTCGCGAGGAAGAGGATGCCGAAGTGCACCGGGTGCACGCCGTAGCCGATCGCGATCGGCAGCACGAGCGGCACGAGGATCATGATCGCGGGCAGGCCTTCCAGCAGCATGCCGAACACGAGCAGGAACACGTTCAGCACGAGCAGGAACACCAGCCTGGAGTCGAGGTGCGCGCGCAGGCCCTCGAACAGCTTCTGCGGCACCTCCTGGTCGATCAGCCAGTTGGTGAGCGCGAGCGCCACGCCGAGGATCACGAGGATCGCGCCGACCAGCAGCATCGCTTCGCGCGCGACGCGGGGGAACTCGCGCAGCTTCACTTCGCGGCGAATGCCGAGCACGACGATGGCGACGTAGAGCGCGGTCACGGCGGCCGCCTCCGACGGTGCGATCTTGCCGGCGTAGATGCCGCCCAGCACGACGACCGGCAGCGGGATTTCCCAGCGCGCATCCCACGTCGCGGCCCACGCTTCGCGGGCCGAGAACTTCGGGCGCGCGCGCTTCGCGCCGGCCGCCACCTTGATGCTGTAGATCGACAGCAGCAGCACCATCAGCAACCCGGGCAGCAGGCCGGCGAGGAACAGGTCCTCCACGCGGATCGGCGGGTCGCTCACGAGCTGCTGTGCCACCACCGCATAGATGATCAGCGGCAGCGACGGCGCGAACAGCAGGCCCAGGCTGCCCGACGTCGTGACGAGGCCGAGGTTGAACCGCTCCGGATATTGCGCGTGCCTCAGCGCGGGATACAGGACCGCGCCGAGCGCGACGATGGTGACGCCCGTGGCGCCGGTGAACGCCGTGAACAGCGCGCACGACACGAGCGCGACGATCGCGAGGCCGCCCGGCATCCAGCCGAACAGCGCATCGGTGAGACGCACCAGGCGTTGCGGCGCCTTCGATTCGCCGAGCAGGTACCCCGCGATCGTGAACAGCGGGATCGCGATCAGCACCGGCATCTCGGTGATGCGGAAGAACTCGGCCGCGACGATCGCGAGGTCGTAGTCGGCCGCGTGCAGGCCGAGCATCGCGACGGCCGCGATGATCACGAACAGCGGCGTGCCGACGAGCGTCAGCAACACGAGCAGCAGGCCGATCCAGACCATCACGGCGCGGCGTCCTCGTGCAGGCGCGGTGCGGCTTCCGGCAACGCCATGGCCTTCGGCTTCGTGAGCGCATGCACGGCGAAGCGCAGCGTCATCACGGCGAAGCCGAACGGCATGATCGCCTGCACCAACCAGGACGGCACGTTCGCGAACGCGATCGTGGCGCTCGCGTACTCGTCGCGCACGAGCGCGAACGAATGCCACGCGAGGAGGCCGCAGATGGCCGTCGCCGAACCGTACGAGGCGAGGCGCAGCAGCCGCGCCCAGCCGCCACGCGCGTAGCGCGAGAGCGCGTCGACCGCGAGGTGGCGATCCTCGCGCGCGGCGACCATCGCGCCGAGCATCGCGATCCACAGCACGAGCGCGCGCAGCATGGCGTCGAGGTCGGTCCAGCCCTTCCCGAACGCCATGCGCGAAACGATTTCGCCACCCGCCGCGAGCACGAGCACGGCGACCGCGAGCGCGATCGCCGCGTTCTCGACGCCGCGCACGATCCCGCCGAGGCGGGCGGGCAGCGAGCTCACGGAGCGGTGCCTGCCCCTTTGCCCTTCCGGTATTCCGCCAGCGCCGCGCGGACGGCGGAGAGCGCTTCGGCGCTCACGGCGCCGTCGCCGACCAGCTGGTCCTGCGCCTTCTGCCCGATGTCGCGCCAGAAGCCCGCCTCCTCGGCCGACGGCTCGATGATCTGCACGCCCTGCTTCACGAGCGTCGCGCGAGCCGCGTCGTTGTCGGCGCGCTGGCTGGCGTCGATCGTCGCAAAGCCCTTCCCGATCTCGTCGAGCAGCACGTCGCGGTCGGCGGGCTCGAGCTTGGCGAGCGCCTTCGTGTCGATCAGCATGATGCCGACGACGTAGGTGAGCGGCAGGTCGACGAGGTATTTCACCTTCGTGTGCCACTGGAAGAAGATCGATCCGGCCGGCGTGTTCGCGACCGTGTCGACGAGGCCCGTCTGCAGGCCCGGGTAGACATCGGTGAGCGGCAGCGGGATCGCGCTCACGCCGCCGGCCGAGAACGCCGTCTCCGCGAGCTTGTCGTTCTGCGGCACCCACACCTTGCTCGAGCGCAGCTCGTCGCGCGTGCGGATCGGGTGGGTGCTCATGAGGTACGCGAAACCGCCGCCGGACAGTCCGGCCATGGTGTAACCCGCGTCCGCGAAACCCTTTTCGATCATCGGGTCCAGCTTCGAGCGCAGGAAATCCGCTTCGGCCTGGTCGCGCACGAGGAACGGCACACTGTAGATCGGCGCGTCCTTGTAGACGAGCGACGCCTCGGCACCCGTGAACGCCCCGCCCTGCAGCTGGCCGAGCTTGATCTTGCGCAGCACGGCGGCGTCGTTGCCCATGACGCCCGCGGGGTAGAACTTGAGCTCGACGCGTCCCGCCGTGCGATCCTTCACGCCGGCAGCTGCAATGCGCATCTGCTTCATCCACGCCGAGCCTTCCGGCGCGACCGTGGCGATCTTGACGGCAGCGGCCGAAGCCGCGCCCGCCGCGAGCAGCAACGACACGAAGGCGAATCGCAACAGGGCTTTCATTTCAGAAGTAGTCCTTTCCGGATTCGAGCAGCGCCCGCGCGCGCTTCTGCGCGAGCACGTTGACGAGGGTGAGGCCGGGCTCTTCAGGCTTCGCCGCGAGCACGTCGTTCAGCAGCTTGTCGTGCAATTCCTGGTCGAACACGAGGCGCGCGTAATACTCTGCCTCGAGCGTCGGCGCCATCAGGTTGCGTCCGCTCGAGCGCGCGATCGCCTGCTCGAACGCGGCCCTGCCCGCGGCCGGGTTGCCGCCCAGCGCCTCGGGGCGCAGCGACGACATCACGCCGAGGTACATGAAGCCGGAGCCGTGGTCGTGGTCGGGCGCGATCGTGGTGAGCTTGCGGAAAATCGCTTCGACCTTGGGCAGCTCGGCGATGCGGTCGAAATCGTCGGCGTTCGCCTGGATCAGGCCGGCCCACGCCGTGCCGAGGCCGTACACGAGCTCGACCCTGTCGGCATCGACCGATTCGAGCGCCGCGGTGAAATCGTCGAACGGCTTGTCGAGCACGGCACAGAGTTGCTCGTCCATCACGCAGGTGGCGCGCCGCGCGTAGTCGAAGCTGCGCTTTGCGAGCTTCACCTGGCGCACGGGGTCGTCGGTGAAGCCGCCCGCGTAGGCGCCGTAAAGACGCGATGCAGCGAGCAGCAGGCCCGCGCTCATCGGATCGTTCGAAATGAGCCCGTCGAGCAGCAGCAGGTACGCCGGCAGGCCGTCCGCGACGGTCTGCGGATCGTCGGATTCGAGCACGCCGTTCGTGAGGCTGCGCGACAGGCCCTGCGTCGCATTCCCGACGAGGCTGGCGCAGCCGGCGACGACGAGCGCGAGCAGCGCGACCGGCACGCGCACCGCGAGGGCGCGGAACTCACGATCCATCATGGTGGCGATTCTATCGACAGCGCCGCGCGCCGCGCACGTCGCTTTCACGACGCCGGCGCTTCGGCGGCCTCGGCCGCCTCCAGCGTGTTCTGCATCAGCATCGCGACGGTCATCGGCCCGACGCCGCCCGGCACGGGCGTGATCCACGACGCGCGCTCGCGCGCCGGGGCGAATTCCACGTCCCCGGCCAGGCTGCCGTCGGCGAGGCGGTTGATGCCCACGTCGATCACCACGGCACCCGGCTTGATCCACTCGCCCGCGACGAGCCCGGGCCGGCCGGCGGCCACCACGAGGATGTCGGCGCGGCCGCAATGGCCGGGCAGGTCCTGCGTGAATCGGTGGCACTGCGTGACCGTGCAGCCTGCCATCAGCAGCTCGAGCGCCATCGGCCTGCCGACGTGGTTCGAGACCCCCACGACCACCGCCTCGCGGCCGCGGATCGGCCGGTCGGTATGCGCGAGCAGCGTCATCACGCCTTTCGGCGTGCACGGCCGCAAGCCCGGCTGACGCAACGCGAGACGACCGACGTTTTCGGGATGGAAGCCGTCCACGTCCTTGTCGGGACGGATGCGCTGGATGAGCGCGGTCGCGTCGATGTGCGGCGGCAGCGGCAGCTGCACGAGGATGCCGTCGATCTGCGGGTCGGCGTTCAGGGCATCGACCAGCGCGACCAGCTCCGCTTCCGTGGTGCCCGCCGGCAGGTCGTGGTCGCGCGCGACGAAGCCGACGCGATGGCTCGCGCGGCGCTTGTTGCGCACGTAGACCGACGAGGCGGCATCGTTGCCGACCTGGATCACCGCGAGCCCGGGCGCGCGCTTGCCCGCCTTGCGCCGTTTCACGACGCGGCGCCGGAGCGCGTCGAGCACGCCGTCGGAAATGGTCTTGCCGTCGAGCAATCTGGCCGTCATCGGCGAATTATCGGGGTAACGGCAGGCGCGGGGCTACAATCGCGGCAGTTCCGAGGAGCCGCCCATGGACGCCGAGACCCGAGCCGAAGCCGCCGCCTTCCGTCGCCTCGTCGCGCACCTGCGCGAACGCCACGATGTGCAGAACCTCGACCTCATGAACCTGGCCGGCTTCTGCCGCAACTGCCTGGCCGACTGGTACCGCGAAGGCGCGGCCGCGGAGGGCATCACGCTCGACAAGGAACAGGCGCGCGCACGCGTGTACGGCATGCCGAGCGCCGAGTGGAAGGCGAAGTACCAGCGCGAAGCGACGCCGGCGCAGGATGCGGCGTTTGCCGCGGCGCGTGCCGCCGCGAAGGGCCATAGCCCTACCGATTAGCGCTGGTTCGAAGCGCAGATCTCTTCGTAGCTGGCGTAGGCGCCGCTGCGCTTCGCGCTCGGCCCGCAACCCGGGCATTCGGGGTCGCGCGGCAGCCGCACTTCGCGGAAGCGCATTGCGAGCGCGTCGAAGTGCAGCAGGCGCCCGAACAGCGGCTCGCCGACACCGAGGATGAGCTTCACGGCCTCGGTCGCCTGCATCGTGCCGACCAGGCCGGGCAGCACGCCGAGCACGCCGGCCTCGGCGCAGTTCGGTGCGTCTTCGGCGCGCGGCGGTTCCGGGAACAGGCAGCGATAGCAAGGCACGCGGCCCGACGGATGCGCAGGCCAGAACACGCTCGCCTGCCCTTCGAAGCGATGGATGGCGCCGTAGACGAGCGGCTTGCCGAGCCGCACGCATGCCTCGTTCAATAGGTAACGCGTCGGGAAGTTGTCGCTGCCGTCGAGCACCACGTCGGCGTCGGCGATGCTGGCCTCGACGTTCGTCGCATCGAGCCGGAGCTGGCGCGCATCGACCTCGATGTCCGGGTTGAGCGCACGCAGGCGCGCCGCACCGGAGGCGACCTTCGTCTCGCCGACGCCTGCGTCCACGTGCAGGATCTGCCGCTGCAGGTTGCTGCGCTCGACGCGGTCGTTGTCGACGAGGCGCAACCGACCGACGCCCGCGGCCGCCAGGTAGAAAGCCGCGGGCGAGCCGAGCCCGCCCGCACCGACGACCACGACGCGCGCGGCACGCAGCTTCAACTGTCCCGCTTCGCCGACGCCCGGCAGCAGGAGATGGCGCGAGTATCGGTCGCGCTCCTGCGCGGGCAACAGCGAGGTCGACTCCTCCGGCAGCGCGTCCGCGCGCCAGGACGCCATGCCGCCCGCGATCGAGCGCACGTCCGCGAAGCCGGCTTCGCGCAACGCCTCGGCCGCAAGCAGCGAACGCTTCCCCGACCCGCAGATCGTGAGGATGGTGCGGTCGCGCGCACCGTCCAGCGAACCGAGGCCGGCGACGACGCCCGCGAGCGGCACGTGTCGCGCACCGACGGGCGATCCCTGCGCGACCTCGTCGGGCTCGCGCACGTCCACCAGCCACGCACCGGCGCGTTGCAGCGCAAGCGCTTCGCGGGGCGCAATTTCGACGATGACCGCGTTCACGGCTGCAGAGGATACGTCGGCACGCGATCGCCCGCGCGCCATTCGCGGCCGTCCGCGGCGAGCTCGACGAGCACGTCGCTTTCGGCGACGCTGCGCAACGCACCCGAGCTCACGCTGGCATGCGTGGCCACGACGAGCACGCCGTCCGCGTCCGCCGTGAGCGTCCCGCGACGCAGCTCGAGCCGCTCGTGCGACTTCGCGACGTCGTGCGCGAGCCGCGCGACGCGCGCCGGCGGATCGAACGCCGCGCAGCCCGAGAGTCGCGCGAGCGCGGGACGCACGAGCGCGCAGAACGTCGCGATCACCGACACCGGGTTGCCCGGCAGGCCGAACACGACGGCGTCGCCCACCTGCCCCGCCAGCACCGGCATGCCCGGGCGCATCGCCACTTTCCAGAACCAGGTCGTGCCCGCTGCGGCCAGCAGCGACGGCAGGTAGTCCGCCTCGCCCGCCGACACGCCGCCGGTGCTGAGCACGATGTCGGCATCGCGGGCCGCGGATTCCAGCGCCGCGCGCAGCGCGCCCGGATCGTCGCGCACGCGCTCGCGTCGCACGACTTCGGCGCCATGCGCAGCGCACAACGCAGCCAGCACCGGTCCGTTGCTGTCGTAGCGCCGGCCGTTCTTCCATGGCGCGCCGGGCGCGATCAGCTCGTCGCCCGTCGCGAGCGTCGCGACGCGCACGCGCCGGCGGACGTCCACGCGATCGGCGCCGAACGACGCGAGCACGCCGATGTGCGCCGGCGCCAGCCGCAGGCCCGCCGCCAACGCCTCGACGCCCGCCCGCCAGTCGTCGTCGGCGCGCCGCACGTTGCCGCCTGCCGCCGGGAACGGCGCGAGCAGGCGCACGCGATCGCCATCGGCGCGCGAGTGCTCCTTGATCACCACCGTGTCGGTGCCTGGCGGCAATGGCGCGCCGGTGGTGATGCGCACGCATTCGCCGACTGCCGGCGCAAGCGTGACGTCGACGCCCGCGAGCGCCACGCCGATGCAATGCAGTTCCACCTCGCCTTCGCGCAGGTCGGACGCGCGCACCGCATAGCCGTCCATCGCCGAGTGGACGAAGCCCGGGACGTCGCGCGGCGCGCGAACGCCCGAGGCGAGGACGCGCCCCGGCGCTTCGCCGAGCCCGACGGACTCCGCCGCGACCGTTCGCGCGACGCGCTCCGCGACCAGCGCGCGCGCAGCGGCAAAGCTCAGCACGACGCGCCCTCGCGCGTGTTGCGGTTCGCGAAGCGCGCAGCGACGTGCGCCTCGCGACAACGTAGCCCGTCCTGGAATCGCCACACGGCTTCGTTCGCGGGCGCCATCCGCGCCGCGGCGACGCGATACAACGCGAACAGCGGCTGGCGCCGTTCGCCGTCGTGGGCGACGCAGACGTCGACGTCGTCGACGCCTGCGGCGGACAACGATTCCAGCAGTCGTGGCGGGACGTCGCCGCAATCGACGGGCACGGTCAGCAGCCACGGTGTCTCGACGCGGGCGGCGATCGCCGCGATGCCGGCGAGCGGCCCGGCGAAGCCGACCACGTCGTCGGCGACGACATTGAAACCGAGCGCCGCATAGCGTTCGAGATTCCGGTTCGCGCTCACCACGATGCGCGCGACCTGCGACAGCAGCGAGCGCGCCACGCGCACGACGGCCGGTTCGGCGTCGATCTCGAGCAGGCCCTTGTCGATGCCACCGGCGCGGCTGCCGCGACCGCCGGCGAGGATCGCGCCCGTCACGTCGCCGGGTTCGGCCACCTAGCCGCCCTTGCGCTTGATGTGCCGGATCATGCGCCGGCGCTTGGCGACCTGCTTTTCGGTGAGCACGTTCTTCTTGCCCTCGTAGGGGTTCGTGCCGCCGCGGAACTCGAGCTTCACGGGCGTGCCGACCAGCTTGAAGCGCTTGCGGATGAAGCTCTCGAGGTACTTCTTGTACGAGTCGGGCAGCGTGGCGACGCGCGTGCCGTGGATCACCACCGTCGGCGGGTTGCTGCCGCCCATGTGCGCGTAGCGCAGCTTCGCGGCGCGGCCGCCCACCATCGGTGGCTGGTGCGTCTGCACCGCCATTTCCAGCGTCTCGGTGAGCTCCGGCGTCGACATGCGTTTCCCGGCGGAACGCGCCGAGCGATCGACCGCCTTCATGAGCTCGGCCATGCCGGTGCCATGCTTCGCCGAGATCGTCGTGCGGATCGCGAATTCGACGTACGGGAAGCGTCGATCGATCTCGGCCGTCACGCGCTCGCGCTGGTAGGGATCCAGGCCGTCCCACTTGTTGATGGCGATCACGAGCGCACGGCCAGCGTCGAGCACGTGGCCCAGCACGTGCGCATCCTGGTCGGTCACGCCTTCCGACGCGTCGATCATCACGACGGCCACCTGCGCTTCCTCGAGCGCCTGCAGTGTCTTGATGATCGAGAACTTCTCGACGACGTCCTCGACGCGGCCCTTGCGGCGCACGCCGGCCGTGTCGATGAGCATGTACCTCCTGCCGTCGCGCTCGAGCGGCACGTGGATCGCGTCGCGCGTCGTGCCGGGCACGTCGGTGGCGATCACGCGCTCCTCGCCCAGCAGGCGGTTGACGAGCGTGGACTTGCCCACGTTCGGGCGACCGACGATCGCGACGCGCGTGCCCTTCGCGTCCTCGACCGCGAGCTCCTCCGCGGTCTGCGCAGGCAGCTCCGCGACGATAGCCGACAGCAGTGGCGCGAGGCCGCGGCGATGCGAAGCGGAGATCGGCAGCATGCTCGCGGCGCCGAGGCGCGCGAACTCCGCGAGCGCGCCCGCGACATCCATGCCGTCCGTCTTGTTCACCGCAACGAGGAAAGGTTTCCCGCGCCGGCGCACGCCGTCGAGGATGGCGCGGTCGCCGGGCAGCAGGCCGTCGCGCGCATCGAGCACGAGCACGACGAGCGTCGCTTCGTCGATCGCGGCTTCCGACTGCTTCTCGGTGAATTCGTGCAGCTCGTCCGCGTCGCCGGCCAGGCCGCCCGTGTCGACCACCACGAAATGGCGGTCGAGCTGGCGGCAGACGCCGTAGTGGCGGTCGCGCGTCACGCCGGGGCGATCGGCCACGAGCGCGTCACGCGTCAGCGTGAGCGCATTGAACAGCGTGGACTTGCCGACGTTGGGGCGGCCGACGAGGGCGACGACGGGGATCACTGGGCCTCCAACGAAACTTCCGCCAGCGGTCGCCGAAACGGCGAGCGCTGGCGGCGCGAATCAACTCCGTGGCTTCAACGCCGCGATCTCGCCGTCGGCGTTCGCGATGTACACGGTGTCGCCCACGACGAGCGGCGCGGTGCGGATCGCCTCCTTGCCGACGCGCTGGCGCGCGAGCAGGTCGCCGGTCTCGGCCTTGTACCAGTGCACGAAGCCTTCGAAGTCGCCGACCACCACGTAGTCGCCGACGACGGCCGGCGTGCTGAGGTAGCGATGCAACAGGCCTTCCTGCTTCCAGACCGTGTTGCCGCCGTTCGTGTCGAGCGCCCAGAGCACGCCGTTCGCGTCGGACACGTAGAGCCGGTTGCCGGACAGCGCGACGCCGCCGTACGAGGACAGGTCGCGCGACCAGAGCGGTCGGCCGTTGTCGCGCGCCATCGCGCCGACCTGGCCGCGGTAGGTCACGGCATAGACTTCGGCATCGTCGAATGCCATCTCGCCGTCGACGTCGATCATGCGCTCGAGCTCGGTGCGGCCCTCGGACTGCGTGAGCGCCTGTTCCCAGGCCAGCGAGCCGTCTTCCGCCTTCAGCGCGACGACCTTGCCGTTGTCGTAGCCGACGTAGATCATGCCGCCGTCGATCACCGGCGCGCCGTTGCCGCGCAGCGACAGCAGCGGCACGCCACGGTCGAACACCCAGCGGCGCGAGCCGTCGGAGCCGGACAGGCCGAACAGGCGGCCATCGTGCGAACGCACCACGACGAGGCCGTCGCGGATCGCCGGCGCGGCGATCACTTCCGACGACACCTTCGTGCGCCACATCTCGCTGCCGTCGGCCTGCGAAAGCGCGACGACTTCACCGTCGAGCGTGCCGACGACGACCATGTCGTCGCCCAGGCCCGGCGTGGTGCCGACGCCCTTGCCCACTTCCGCGCTCCACGCGACGTTGCCGCTCGCGGCATCCATCGCGGTGACGCGGCCGTCGATGTCGCTGGCGAACACGCGACCACCCGCGAACGCGGGGCGCAGGCGCAGCCCGGCCTTTGCGGCGCCGTCGCCGAGATCGCGCTTCCAGAGCGTGTCGACCCCGAGCGACTGGTCGAAATCGGTCAGCTCCGCCGGCGGATCGATGTTGTCCTTCGTCGGCGACTTGAACCAGCTGCACGCCGGCAGCAGGGCTGCTGCCGCCACGAGTGCGACGGCGCGACGGATCACGACTTCGCTCCTTCCGGCGCCGGCGAAGCGGCCGGGGCCGGCGTCGCGGGCGCGGCAGCGGCAGGTGCGGCCGGCGCGGGCGCGACCGGCGCTGCGGCGACGGCGCCTTCCGGCAGGTCGTCGCGCTTCATCTCGACGAAGTTGCGCTCGGGCGAATTCGGGTCGAGCAGCGTGAGCGCTTCGTCGTACGCGGTGCGCGCTTCGGACGCGCGGCTCATCGCGACGAGCGCGTCGCCGCGCAGCTCGGCCACCATCGCCTTGTAGCCTTCGTCCTTCACCTCGCCCACGAGCGCGAGCGCTTCCTGCGCGGCGCCCACACCGAGCTTCGCGCGCGCGAGGCGCAGCGTCGCGAGCTCCTTGAGCTGCACCATCGGCGCGTTTGCGCGCGCCCACTCGAGTGCCTCGACGGCGGCCTTGCCGTCGCCGCTGCGCGTCGCTTCCTGCGCCTGGCGCAGGGCGGCGAACGTCGCGTACGGCGAGCCGGCGAATTTCTCGCGCAGGTCGGCCGCGGACTTCTTCGCGGCGTCGAGATCCTTCCTGTCCACCGCCTCGGCGTATGCCTTGAAGCCGAGCTGCGCCGCGGCGCTGGTGTCGCGCTTGTGCGCCACCCACTGCTGCCAGCCCACGATCAGCGCGAGGCCAGCCAGCACGCCCACGAGGATCGCCACGGCGTTCTGCCGCAGCCAGTTGCGCACGAGCTCGCCTTGCTCGTGTTCGTCCATCAACTCGAGTGCCATGTCGTTCTATTCCGGAAATGCGAGGAAGAGGAAAAACCAGCAGCAGCAGCAACGCCCGCGACCCCGCGCGGGCGTACCGCGCGTGGCCTTCAGCGGCCGGCGGGAACCGCGCCGAGCTCGACGCGCGCGACGTTCGAGCGGCTGTGCGACGGCAGGTCCACAGCGGTGCCGTCCACGCTCAGCGTCGCGCCGCGCGAATTGCCGATGCGCAGGTTCGCGTTGCCGGCGATCTGGTACTCGCGCACCGTGCCGGCCGGGAGCAGAGCGTACTCGATTCGACGACCTTCCGCGCCCGTCAGCTCCACCCAACTGGCCTGCGCGAGCGTGAGCACCACGCGGCGCGCGGACAGCGGCGATTCAGGTTCGACCGCGGCGGGCGCCGCCTCGGGCAGCGGCGCCATCGACGCCATCACGGGACGGAACGGGCTCGGCACCGGCACGGGCGTGCGCGCGGCCACGGCAACGGGCGGGCCCATGTCGATCGCGGACTGCGTCGCATCGGTGATCGGCGCCGACGCGTCCTGCGCGTCGCCCGCGGGCGCCGGCGATGGTCTTGCCGGCGTCACGAGGTCGAGCTCCGCGAGCTCGGGCGGCGTCGCCGGCGCGGTTGGCACGGTGGGGATGCCGAACTTCACGACGCCGATGAGCACGAGCAACGTGAGCATCGCGGACGCGAGCAGGTTGCCCCAGCGCTGCAGCGCGCGACCGGAGCGCGACGGAACGTGGCTCGGCACGAGCGGCGGTACTTCGTGCTCGCGCGTGTTGACGCCGATGACGTCGAGCTCGGGCACGCCGACGACGCGCGCGAAGCTGCGCAGGTAGCCGCGCGCGTAGATCGGCGGCATCGCTTCCATGCGATCTGCTTCGATGTCGCACAGCACTGCCGTGGGGATGTGCGCGGTGCGCGCCACTTCCTCGCGCGTCAGTCCGCGCGCCTCGCGCGCCGCGCGCAGGCGCAGGCCGGCGGGCATCGGGAACAGGTCGCCGCTCGTGGCGGCGGTCTCGAGGCGCGACTCCGATGCGGCGCGCTCGGGCGCTGCCCGTTCATGCGCGACCTCGACCGGCGATTCGGTCGCTGGATCGCCCACAGGGTGGGCTCCTACAGTCGCGTCGGCGATGAGGGGGCTCGCCGGCGCGCGCTGCGCAGCCTGCGCGGGATTACGGTCGTGGCGATGACGCTTCTTGCTCATCGGGCTTCGCTCTTGGCGATGGATTGCGCTTGGGCGGATTCGGGAAACTCTTTCAGCAGGCGCACGCGATAGTCGCGCTCGCCGCGGATGTTGCTCAGGCCCTGCTCGATCTGCATGCCGAGCTCGAGCAGCTCTGGCGTCGCACCGTTGGCGGCCTCGCAGCGCTGCACGTACGCGCGCGCCTTGAAGTCGTCCTTGCGGAGGTGCAGCACGCGCGCCATGTCGAACAGCGCCTGCGGGTCGTTCGGATTCAGCTTCACCGCTTCGCGCAGCGCGGCTTCCGCCAGCTCGAGGTTGCCACCCTGCATCGCGCACGAGCCGCGATTGCCCTGTGCCACGCCCGGCGTCTGGTAGAACGGGTCCTTCAGCGCGCGCTCGAAGTACTTGTCGGCGTTCGCGTAGTCGCCCGAGTGGCAGAGGAACGCGCCGTAATTGTTCAGCACGGCGCCGGTCTTCGGTGCGAGCTCGGTGGCGCGCTTGTAATGGAACGCCGCGCTTTCGCGATCGTTGATGCGCTCGTAGATCACCGCGATCACGGTGTGCGCGCTGGGCAGCTTCGGATCGAGCTGCAGCGCCTTCTTCAACTTGTCGAGCGCGAGCTCGAGGCGGTTCTGCTCGAGGTACGCCTGGCCGAGGCTCACGTTCACCTCGGCCGCCGACTGCGCCTTGCCGGCTTCCGGTGCCGGGCTTTCGTTGCGCACGCCGCTTCCGCCAGTCGTGCCGCAGGCAGAGAGCGCCAGAGCGAGCAACAGGACCGCGCTATGCCGCATGCGAATTCCCTTCTTCGAGTCGGGCGCGGTGCTCACGCGAACGCCGGGTGCGATCCATCACCTTGCCCACGAGCTGGCCGCACGCGGCGTCGATGTCGTCGCCGCGCGTGCGGCGCACGGTGGCCAGCAATCCGGAATTCAGGACGATTTCCTGGAATGCGCGGATGGTCTCCGGCTCCGAGCGCTCGTACTTCGTGCCCGGGAACGGGTTGAACGGGATCAGGTTCAGCTTCGCCGGCAGCTTGCGCAGGATCTTCACGAGGCCGCGCGCGTGCTCCGGCTGGTCGTTCACGCCCTTCATCAGCGTGTACTCGAACGTCACCGACGCGCGCGGACGATCCTCGAGGTAGCGCTGGCACGAGGCCAGCAACTCGGCGATCGGATACTTCTTGTTGAGCGGCACGAGCTTGTCGCGCAGCTCATCGGTTGGGGCGTGCAGCGACACCGCGAGGCTGACGTCGCTCTCCTTCGAAAGGCGGTCGATCATCGGCACCATGCCGGCGGTCGACAGCGTGACGCGCTTGTTCGCGAGGCCGAAGCCCAGGTCGTCGCGCATCAGGCTCATCGCCTTCACGACGTTGTCGAAGTTCAGCAGGGGCTCGCCCATGCCCATCATCACGATGTTCGTGATGCGGCGGACCTGGTGCGTGACGTTGCCGAGCGACTTCGCCGCGACCCACACCTGGCCGATGATCTCGGCGCAGGACAGGTTGCGATTGAAGCCCTGCGTCGCGGTCGAGCAGAACGTGCAGTTCAGGCCGCAACCCACCTGCGACGACACGCACAACGTGCCGCGCGTCGGCTCCGGGATGTAGACGGTTTCGACGGCATTGCCGCCGTCGAGCGCGAGTGCCCACTTGCACGTGCCGTCGGTGGACTTCTGTTCGTGCAGCGCTTTCGGCGGACGGATTTCGCAATGCGACTTCAGTTTGTCGCGCAGCGCCTTGCCGAGGTCGGTCATCGCATCGAAGTCGTCGACCAGGCGGTGGTAGATCCACTTCATGACCTGGTGCGCACGAAAACGCTTCTCGCCGAGGCCGACGAAAAACGCTTCCATCCCTGCACGATCGAGATCGAGCAGGTTCTGCTTCGTGATGTTTTCCGCGCTTGCTTCCACTTCCGCCCTTTGCTGCTGCCGGCCCGCCGGACCGGCGAGGAACCGACGATTATCGCGCCGGTTCCGTTGATTTCGCGTAAATCAGCCGCGCGACGACAGCTCGCTGGCGGCGAAGAAATACGCGATCTCCTGCGTCGCGGTCTCGACGGCGTCCGAGCCGTGCACCGCATTCGCATCGATCGACTGCGCGAAGTCGGCGCGAATCGTGCCGGGCTTCGCTTCCTTCGGGTTCGTCGCACCCATCAGTTCGCGGTTCTTCAGCACCGCGTTGTCGCCCTCGAGCGCCTGGATCATCACCGGGCCCGAGATCATGAAGTCGACCAGTGCCTTGAAGAAGGGACGCTCGCGGTGCACCGCGTAGAAACCTTCCGCTTCGGCGCGCGACAGCTGCTTCATCTTCGCGCCGATGATGCGCAGGCCCGCATCCTCGAAGCGCGTGTAGATCTTGCCGATCACGTTCTTCGCGACAGCATCCGGTTTGATGATCGAAAGGGTGCGCTCCAGCGCCATGACAGCCCTGCTCCGTGTTGTGAAGGGATTGTGGAGGGGCATGTCCCCGCCAAAACGTGCGGAGGTTAACACAAACACGCGACAAGTCCCGGATTTGGCGGCACAATCGTCCGGCCCGGGAGGGTCGGGCAACACCCCGGGAATCCATCGGCGGGAGGAGTCGTTGCCCCCGGGCACGGGTCCCCGGTATCCTCAAACGCGCGTTTAAAGCACCGGGCCGCCGAACCTCGTGAGCCATCCGCATTTCTCGACCAAGGAACGCATCCTCTCTGCCGCCGAGGAATTGTTCGCGCGGCACGGATTCGCCGGCGCCTCGCTGCGCCAGGTCACCTCCGCCGCGAACGTGAACCTCGCGGCCGTGAATTACCACTTCGGGTCCAAGGACAACCTCATCAACGAGGTGTTCCGCCGGCGCCTGGACGAGCTCACGGAACGGCGCCTCGAGGCGCTGAAAGCCGCGAAATCAGCGACTCCCGTGACGCTCGAGGGCATCCTCGACGCGTTCGTCGAGCCGGCGCTGATGCTGGCGTCCGACCGCCTCGGCGGCTCGTCGTTCATGCGCGTGCTGGCGCGCGCCTACGCGGAGCACGACCAGAGCCTGCGCAAGTTCCTCTCCGACAACTACGGCCACGTGCTCAAGGCGTTCTCCTCCGCCATCCACGAGCACATGCCGAACCTGGACAAGGAAGACCTCTACTGGCGCCTGGACTTCATCTCCGGCGCGCTGACCTACGCCATGTCGGAGTTCGGCGTGGTCCGCCGCCCGGCCGGGCGCACCGAGGATGAACACCGCCGGCACGCGGCGCGCGAATTCGTGCGCTTCGCCTCGGCGGGCCTTCGCGCCCCCTGAAACGGCGCAGAATCGGCAGTCCGTAGTCCGGGGCCCGGGCGGGTCCCCGTATCCACCCCATCGAACACACCTCTTGCGGGGAGTCATCGGATGAGTGCTTCGCAGATTCGCTTTCGCCGCGTCGCCGTGCTCGGCGCCGGTGTCATGGGCGCGCAGATCGCCGCCCACCTCGTGAACGCCGGCGTCGAGACGCTGCTGTTCGACCTGCCCGCGAAGGAAGGCCCGAAGAACGGCATCGTCGACAAGGCGATCGCCAACCTCGCGAAGCTTTCGCCCGCGCCGTTCGCGAGCAAGAAGCTGAACGGCGAGATCGTCGCGGCGAACTACGACCAGCACCTCGAGTGGCTGAAGGGCTGCGACCTCATCATCGAGGCGATCGCCGAGCGCCTCGACTGGAAGAAGGACCTCTACACGAAGGTTGCACCCCACATCGCGAAGCACGCGATCCTCGCCAGCAACACGTCGGGCCTGCCGATCGAGGCGCTCGCCGGCGCGATGCCGAAGGAGCTGCACGAGCGCTTCTGCGGCGTGCACTTCTTCAATCCGCCGCGCTACATGCACCTCGCCGAGCTCATCCCGTGCAAGGACACGAAGCCGGAGGTGATGGACGCGCTCGAGACGTTTCTCGTCACGACGCTCGGCAAGGGCGTGGTGCGCGCGAAGGACACGCCGAACTTCATCGGCAACCGCATCGGCGTGTTCTCGATCCTCTCGACGATGCACCACACGCAAGCGTTCGGCCTGGGCTTCGACGTGGCGGACGCGCTCACCGGCCCGGCCATCGGTCGCCCGAAGAGCGCGACCTATCGCACGGCCGACGTCGTCGGCCTCGACACCATGGCGCACGTCATCAAGACGATGGCGGACACGCTGCCGGACGATCCCTGGCACAAGTACTTCAAGGCGCCCGAATGGCATTCCGCGCTGATCGCGAAGGGTGCGCTGGGCCAGAAGACTGGCGCGGGCATCTTCCGCAAGGTCGGCAAGGACATCATGGTCCTGGACCTCGCGAAGCAGGACTATCGCCCGAGCACGGGCGAAGCTTCCGCCGAAGTCGCGGAAATCCTGAAGCTGCGCGACCCGGCCGAGAAGCTCGGCAAACTGCGCGCGTCGCAGGACCCGCAGGCGCAGTTCCTGTGGGCGATCTTCCGCGACCTGTTCCACTACACGGCGTACCACCTCGCCGACATCGCCGACAACGCGCGCGACGTCGACTTCGCGATCCGCTGGGGCTACGGCTGGACCTTCGGCCCGTTCGAGCAGTGGCAGGCCGCGGGCTGGAAGCAGGTGGCCGGCTGGATCGCCGAGGACATCAAGGCCGGCAAGGCGATGTCCGACGCACCGCTGCCCGCATGGGTGACTGACGGCCGCGACGGCGTGCACGGCCCCGATGGCTCGTACTCGCCGGCCGCCAAGGGGCCGCGTGCGCGCTCCTCGCACCCGGTCTACAAGCGACAGCACTTCCCCGACAAGCTGCTCGGCGAGAAATTCGCGCAGGGCACGACCATCTTCGAAACCGACGCGCTGCGCTTCTGGAGCTTCGGCGACGACGTCGGCATCGCCACGTTCAAGAGCAAGGCGAACGCGATCAGCCCCGGCGTGATCGACGGCGTGAACCAGGCCATCGACCACGCCGAGAAGAACCTCGCCGGCATGGTGCTCTGGAACCAGGGCGACAACTTCAGCGTCGGCGCCGACCTCACGGCCGCCACCGAAGCGCTGCAACAGGGCCGCATCGGCGATTTCGACGCGATGGTCGCGCGCTTCCAGCAGACCAGCATGCGCATCAAGTACGCGCTCGTGCCGGTGGTCGCCGCGATCAAGGGCATGGTGTTCGGCGGCGGCTGCGAGTTCCAGATGCACAGTGCTCGTACCGTCGCTGCCCTGGAGAGCTACGTCGGCCTCGTCGAGGCGGGCGTCGGCCTGCTGCCCGCGGGCGGCGGCCTGAAGGAATTCGCGCTGCGCGCCGCGCAATGGGCGAACGGCGGCGACCTGATGCCGAACCTGCAGAAGGTGTTCCAGGCCGTCGCGATGGCGACGGTGTCGACGAGCGCGCTCGATGCGAAGGACATCGGCCTGCTGCGCCCGAACGACGTCGTCGTCTTCAACGCATTCGAGCTGCTCTACGTCGCGCGCAACGAAGCGAAGGCGCTCGCTGAGTCGGGTTATCGCCCGCCGCTCGCGAGCCGCCAGATCGCGGTTGCCGGCGACACCGGCACGGCGACGCTGAAGATGATGTTGGTGAACATGCTCGAGGGCAAGTTCATCTCGCCGCACGACTTCGAGGTCGCGTCGCGCATCGCCACGGTGCTGGGCGGCGGCGAAATCGAGCGCGGCTCGCTCGTCGACGAGCAATGGCTGCTCGACCGCGAGCGCGAGCACTTCGTCGCGCTCGGGCAGATGCCGAAGACGCAGGAGCGCATCATGCACACGCTGAAGACCGGCAAGCCGCTCCGCAATTGACCCGAACCATCGAGAAGCGATGTGGGAGCGACCCCGGTCGCGACCAGGGTCGCTCCCACAGGACTATGGAGGTGAGCAAATGAGCCGCCAGGTACAAGACGCCTACATCGTCGCCGCCCGCCGCACCGCCGTGGGCAAGGCCCCGCGCGGCGTGTTCCGCAACACGCGCCCCGACGACCTGCTCGCGCACGTGATCAAGGCCGCGCTCGCCGACGCGCCGGGCATCGACCCGAAGCGCATCGAGGACGCGATCATCGGTTGCGCGATGCCGGAAGCCGAGCAAGGCATGAACGTCGCGCGCATCGGCGTGCTGCTCGCCGGCCTGCCCGACATGGTTTCGGCGATGACCATCAACCGCTTCTGCTCTTCCGGCGTGCAGGCCGTCGCGCTCGCGGCGGACCGCATCCGCCTCGGCGAAGCCGACCTCATGCTCGCGGGCGGCACCGAGTCGATGAGCATGGTGCCGATGATGGGCAACAAGATCGCGATGAACCCGGGCGTGTTCGCCGACGACAACGTCGCGATCGCGTACGGCATGGGCATCACGGCCGAGAAGGTCGCCGAGCGCTGGAACGTGAACCGCGAGGACCAGGACAACTTCGCGCTCGCGTCGCACCAGAAGGCGACTGCCGCGATCAAGGGCGGCGAGTTCAAGGACGAGATCGCGCCCTACTCGCTCGCCGACCGCTATCCGAACCTCGCCGACCGCTCGGTGAAGAACGACACGCGCAAGGTGGACACCGACGAAGGCCCGCGTCCCGACTCCACGATCGAAGGCCTGGCCGGCCTCAAGCCCGTCTTCCGCGCCGGTGGCTCGGTCACCGCGGGCAACAGCTCGCAGATGAGCGACGGCGCCGCCGCCGTGCTGCTCGCGAGCGAGAAGGCGATCAAGGAATTCAGCCTGAAGCCGCTCGCGAAGTTCTCGAGCTTCGCCGTCGCGGGCGTCGCGCCCGACGTGATGGGCATCGGCCCGATCGCCGCGATCCCGAAGGCGCTCGCGCTGGCCGGGCTCACGGCCGACCAGATGGACTGGATCGAGCTCAACGAGGCGTTCGCCGCGCAAGCGCTCGCCGTGATCCGCACGCTGGGCCTCGACCCGTCGAAGGTGAACCCGCTCGGCGGCGCGATCGCGCTCGGCCATCCGCTCGGCGCCACCGGCGCCGTGCGCACCGCCACGATCACGCACGGCCTGCGCCGCCGCAACCAGAAGTACGGCATGGTCACCATGTGCATCGGCACCGGCATGGGCGCCGCGGGCATCTTCGAGCGCGTGTAGCGCCCGAACACGCACGGTAGTGGTCGTCACCCCGGCGCACGCCGGGGTCCAGCGCCTTTCGGCGGCGAATGCCCTACCCTTCACCCATGAAACTCGCCGCCGTCGCGATGGTGCGCAACGAAGCCGACATCATCGAGAGCTTCGTTCGCCACAACCTGCAGTACCTCGATCGCCTCGTCGTCGTCGACCACAACAGCGACGACGGCACGCCCGAGATCCTCCTGCAACTGCAGCGCGAGAACCTGCCGCTCACGGTCGAGCGCGAAACCACGCTCGCGTTCAACCAGGCGCATCGCCTCACGCAGGACGCGCGCAACCTCGCGGTCGCGGAAAAGCCGGACTGGATCTTCTGCCTCGACGCCGACGAATTCATCCGCGCGCCGTCGCGCGCCGCGCTGGAGTCGGTGCTCGACGGTACGCCCGGCGATGCCGTCGTCATCCCGTGGCAGACCTACCTGCCGAGCGAAAAAGTGCACGACCCGCGCAATCCGCTTGCGCAGGCACGCGAGCGCCCGCGCATCGATCCGATTCCGGAAATGAAGGTCGTGCTGGCGCGCAAGCTCGCGTCCGGCAACGACTGGCTGCTCGCGCACGGCAACCACGGCGTTTCGCGCGCCGACGCCAACGGCGAACAACAGCTCCTGCACACCGAAACGCTGGACGGCATCGCGCTCGCGCACTTCCCCATCCGCTCGCCCGACCAGCTCGTGAAAAAGGTGACGCTCGGCTGGTTCGGGCACCGCCTGCTGCTCGGCCGCGAGGAAGCGGAAACCACGCAACAGGGCTGGCACTGGCGCGAGCTGTTCAAGCGCTACGCGGCGGGACACTGGCCCGACCGCGCCGAGATGCGCGGGCTCACGATCGGCACCTACATCTACAAGGGCGACTCCGTCGCCGGCAAGACGAAGCCGCTGAACCTCGTCCACGACCCGCTGCCGCTGCCGGCGCTGCGCTACACGAGCCTGAAATCGCAATCCGCGCACGTCGCGCTCGTGCGCTGGATCGAAGCGCTGCTGTCGCTCGAGTCGAGCATGCGTGGACCGTCGTTCGATTCTATCCGCGCGCGAGCACGCGGACGTCGAACTCGAACTCCGGATACGCGGAGTACGGCGCGTCCTTGCGCACGTCGTACTTGACGGCCGGCATCGCACCGCCGCCGGGCTCGTTGTCCTGGCACGGCGGGTCGCCCACGCACGACGGCACGAAGCCCACGTGCTCCTCGAGCCGCACGCGCAGGTCCACGCGCAGGTCGTCGGTCAGGCCCTCGAGGCGGAAGCGCTGCGGATCCTCGAAGTCGAACTCGAGCTCGTCGTCGTAGGTGGGCCCCACGACGTCGTCGACCACGGTGACGAAGCCCTTGCGCTCGAGATCGGCGATCACCGCCGGATCGCTCAGCACCGTGCGCAGCGCATCGTTGAGCGTGCGGATCACGTCGGGCGGCGTGCCCGCGGTGGAGACGAGCGAGAACCAGATGTCGAGGTCGAAGCCCGGGAATCCGCTGTCGGCCACCGTCGGAATGGCCGGATATTCCTTGGGGGCGGTGCGGCCGCCGGCGGCGAAGGGGCGTACGCGGCCGGTGGCGACGATGGGCACGAACCCCGGCACGGTGCCGAGCGCGATCTGGATCTCGTTCGTCGCCAGTGCCGGGTTGTAGGCGGCCTGCCCCTTGTACGGCACGTGCGTGAGGACGATGCCCGCGCGCAGCGCGAGCAGCTCCATCCCGAGATGCGACGGCGAGCCGTAGCCGCCGGAACCGTAGTTGACCTTGCCCGGATTCGCCTTGG
>CALKUS010000172.1 GCA_937996755.1 uncultured Pseudomonadota bacterium
ATCGTGCTCGCCACCGTGAAGGGCGACGTGCACGACATCGGCAAGAACATCGTCGCCGTCGTGCTCCGCTGCAACAACTTCGAGGTCGTGGACCTCGGCGTGATGGTGCCGGCGCAGAAGATCCTCGAGGCCGCGAAGGCCGAGCATGCCGACCTGATCGGCCTGTCCGGGCTGATCACGCCGTCGCTCGAGGAAATGAGCCACATCGCGCGCGAGATGGACCGCCAGGGCTTCGAGGTGCCGCTGCTGATCGGCGGCGCGACCACGTCGCGCGCGCACACCGCGCTGAAGATCGAGCCGCACTACAAGCGCCCGACCGTCTGGGTGAAGGACGCGTCGCGCGCCGTCGGCGTGGCGCAGTCGCTGATCAGCAAGGAGCTGGTCGACGCGTTCCTCGCGAAGGTGCGCGCCGAGTACGCCGAGATCCGCGAGCGCCACAAGGACCGCGGCCCGGGCAAGCGCCTCGTCACGCTCGCGCACGCGCGCGGCCAGGCGTTCGTGCCGGACTATTCGTCGTACACGCCGCCAGCGCCGCGCCAGCCGGGCATCACGGTGTTCGACGACGTGTCGCTCGCCGAGCTGCGCACGTACATCGACTGGACGCCGTTCTTCAACACGTGGGAGCTGTCGGGCAAGTTCCCGGCGATCCTCGACGACGCGATCGTCGGCGCGCAGTCGCGCGAGCTGCATCGCGACGCGGAAGCGATGCTCGACCGCATCGTCGCGGAGAAGTGGCTGAAGGCGCGCGCGGTCGTCGGGCTGTGGCGCGCGGAACGCGTTGGTGACGACGTGAGGGTCCTCGAGTCGCGACCGGGGTCGCTCCCACATTCGTCGGCCACGCTGCACTTCCTGCGGCAGCAGGCCGAGAAGCCGCCGGGTCGCCCGGACTTCTGCCTCGCCGACTTCATCGCGCCCGCGGGCAGCGGCGTCGAGGACTGGATCGGCGGCTTCGCCGTGACCGCCGGCATCGGCATCGATGCGCACGTCGCGCGCTTCGAAGCACAGCACGACGACTACAACGCGATCATGCTGAAGGCGCTCGCCGACCGCCTCGCGGAGGCCGCCGCCGAGTGGCTGCACGCGAAGGTGCGCCGCGAGACCTGGGGCTACGCCGGCGACGAGGCGCTGGACGCGCAGTCGCTCATCGACGAGAAGTACCGCGGCATCCGCCCTGCCCCGGGCTATCCCGCATGCCCCGACCACACCGAGAAGGCCACGCTGTTCGCTCTGCTGGACGCGCCCGCGAACGCCGGCGTATCGCTCACCGAGAGCTTCGCGATGACGCCGGCCGCCGCCGTCTCCGGCTACTACTTCGCCCACCCCGAATCGCAGTACTTCGTGGTCGGCCGCCTCACGCGCGAGCAGGTCGAGGACTATGCGAAACGCAAGGGCTGGTCGCTGCACGAAGCGGAGCGGTGGCTGGCTCCGAACCTCGACTACGACCCCGAGTAGGAGCGGCCTTGGCCGCGATAGAGACAACGTCCCGGAGCTCGCTCTGGCGGCCTCGAATCGATCGCGGCCAAGGCCGCTCCTACAAAAGCTCGTACTCGCGATAACATCCGCGCAACCGCCGGAGCGAGGTCGTCATGGTCACCATCGACATCCGCCACAAGGTCGAGGACTTCGCCACCTGGAAGGCCGTGTTCGACGCGGCCCGCGACGTGCGACGGGAAGCCGGCGAGCTCGCCTGCCGCATCTACACCGTCCACGGCTCCGAAACGGACGTGATGGTGTCGGTCGACTGGGTTTCGCTCGAGCGCGCACGCGAATTCCTCGCCTCGCCCAAGCTCATGGAAGGCATGGACCGCGCCGGCGTGCGCGAGATGCCGATCCTCGTCATCCTCGAGAAGCGCGACGAGTACAAGGCGTAGTCACTCGAAGCCGTTGCTGAAGAGGATGCCGGTCGGCACGACGGTGCGCACGCAGTCGAACGTCTCCGGGATACGCGCGCCCGTGTCGATGACGGCGAAGTCGGCGATGCCCGGAAGCGTGACGCCGGCTGTCGTCGTGAATGTCTGCTCGGAAATGCCGAGCTCCGGCCACGTGTGCGTGGTGTACGTGTCGTCCTCGCCGGTGAGCGGAACGGTGCCGCCGTCCGCGAGCACCATCCCGTACTTCTTCATCGTGCGCAGCAGCACCTGCGCGGCCGCGTTGTAGCCGGTGAGCGGGAAGTCCTGGCGCAGGCGGATGCGCGAACCGTAGGCGATCGTGTTCGCGGGGCCCGTCGGACCGCCGGCGTGCGTGGCCGGACGCACGTAGAGGCGACCACCGACCGCACCGGGATTCGCAGCCGATGTGTCGCGCGCAATACGCGAGTTCGGCAGGATGAAGCGGATCGCGTGACCAAGATCCCCGTTCACCTGCGCGGCCGCGAACACCTCGTCGGCGTTGAACAGCAGCGGCGCGATCGGAAAGCCCGCCGCGTCCGCGCTCGTGCAGTGGTCGCCGCGCCCCTGCTCGGGATACAGGTAGCTCAGGTTCCACACCGCGAGGCACTGGGCGTCGAACACGGTGCTGGTCAAGGCATTCACCTTGTAAGCCTCGTACAGCGTGTTGCCCTGGACGATCAGCAGGTGGCAGTCCTCGCCATCGGGATCGTTCGGGCAGCTCAATCCGGGCTGGCCCTCGATCTGCGCGTTCGCCGGCACGGGGATCGGCGTACCGAGCGGCTCGCAGTCCGGCAGGTAGTAGTCGTCGAAGGAATAGCCGTTGATCGTGCGCGTCGGCGCACCCGCCGCCGCATTCACGACCTTGAAGCTGAAGTCGATCTGCAGCCGGTTGCCCGTGCCGAAGCCGCCGAGGCCGGCAAGCACCGGAATGGGATTGGCCGCGCCCTGCAGCGTGGGCGCCATCGTGATGTCCTGCGTCCACGGCGAGCCCGGCGGGAATTGCGGCAAGGTCGCGGCGTGCGACCCCGTCGTGGCGAGCAACGAAGCAGCAAGAGCGGCAAGGCGAAAGCGCATGGCGTGTCCCCGTGAACGGCGCGCGAAGCATGCCGACGCGCCGTCGACGATACTGCGGCAACGCTCACGTTGCCGGTACCGTCGGACGAGAGGCGGCTTTTCGCGCTCGACGGGAACTACGCGCGGAGCGCCGCGAACCGGGCGTCGCCTACCAGACGAGGTCCGGCGGCACGTCGTCTTCCGCAGGTGCGTTCGGGTCGGGCAGCAGGACGAGCGCGGCTTCGTCGATGGACTTCGCTTCGAGTGCCACTTCTTTCGAAACCAGCACGTAGCGGCCGGCGACCTGCACCACGCCGAGCTCGCCGCGGTTGAGCTGCACGAGCTGGTCGGCCGTCACGTAGATGCGGCGGATCTTGTCGCCGTGCGGGAAGTTGCGCGCGACGTCGGCGTCCTTCGCATTGAGCGACTTGCCGTCGAGCAGCTTCGCGAGCTTTTCCTTGCGCTCCTTCTTCAGGCGCGCGCGCTCCTGCTGCTCGCGCTGCTCGCGCTCCTTTTCCTCGCGCTCGGTGCGCGCGCGCAGCGCGTAGGCCTGCGCCAGGTCGACTTCGGCCTGCGTCTGCGGGCGGCGCTGCTCGTTGCGCGCGTGCTGGCCGTGCCGCTTCGCGTCGTGCGGCGGCCTACCCTTGCCGTGCGGCGGCGCGCCGCGCGGCTTGTCGTTCCGCTGTTGTTTCGGCTCCGGCTTGCTGCGGGTGAAGCCGAGCGCCAGCAGCTGGTCGCGCAGGGTATCGGACATCGCGGCGGCTCGATCGATCAGTAGTGGGGCGGCGGCGGCTCGTCGCGCACGTCGTGGCTGAGCGCGGACCGCACGGCGTCGAGCGCGTTGCGCACGCGCACGAGCTCGATGCGCAGGTCGCGCACCTCGGCCGTGGTGTCGGCCACGCTCGCGTTCAACGTGGCGAGCAGGTCTTCCTGGAAGGCGACGCGCACTTCCAGCTCGTCGATGCGGTTCAGCAGGGGATCGCTCACGCGGGTCGCCGGTTCGTCACAGAGCGCTAGTTTAGCCTTGCGGCCCGGCTGCGGTCAGCCAGCCGAGCTCCACGCAGCGCGCCCGCGCGGGCTCAGGCAACGACGCGGCGGCACAGGCCGTCGCGCCGCGCCCCGCGCGATCGGCGCGGTCGATCCAGTACGCCGGCTGCTCGAACAGCATCCGTGTCCACGCCGGGACGACGACCGGCGCGACGCGCACATCGCGCATCCAGAGCTCGGCCAGCTCGGCGGCCACGCGGCGCTCCTGCGGCCCGAAGCGCAGCGCGGCGCGCGCGGCCGGCGCGGCGTCCTCGCCCGCGAACGACGCGGCCGCCGCCAGGCCGGACCACGCGTACGGCCATTGCGGCCGTTGCGCGAGCGCGGCGCGGAAATCCGCAACGGCGGCGGCGCCCGCCCGCCGGCGGGCGGCCGGGTCGGTCGCCTGCAACGCGTCGCGCAGCAGCCAGCGCGCACGCAGCTCGCGCAGCTCGGCGTCGTTCGGCGACGCCTCGATCGCCTGGTCGAGGCGCGTGCGCGATTCGGCGGCGGGCGGGCCCGCGACGTCGCCCGATTCGGCGACGAACGCGTCCTGCGCGTCGCGGCGCACGAGCGCGCCCGTCCCGTAGCGCACGCCCGCGTACGCGAGCACGAGCCCGAGCAACGCGACGACGCCCGCCGCGATGCGCCCGCTCACGCGAAGTGCTGTGCGGCGATCAGCGCCGGCCGGTCGCGCACGAGCCGCCACGATTCGGCTTCGCCGACGATTTCCGCGGCGGCACGGCGCCCGCGCTCGAGCGCGGGCGGCCGATGCTCGAGGTTGTGCGCGTCGCTCGCGAGGATGGTCACCCAGCCACGCTCGAGCAATTCGCGCGCGCGCTGCTGCGCGAACGGGCCGAAGTGTCCGCTCACGGCATCGGCCGTGACCTGCAGCAACGCGCCTTCGGCCACGATCGGCGCGAGCGCATCCAGACGGCGGATCACGTCCTTGTTGCGCTCGGGGTGCGCGACGATCGGGCGGATGCCCTTGCGCACGAGCCACGCGACGAGCTTCTCGCTGCCCGCCGGCAGCGCGCCGTGCGGGAACTCCAGCAGCACGAGGCGCATGCCCTCGTAGCGGCCGAGCACCGGCAGCTCGCCGGTCTCGGCCCACATCATCACTTCAGGGCTCGCCCGAACTTCGCCGGCAACGCCGACCTGCAGCGGCACTTCCGCGAGCGACAGCGCCGCCCGCAACGCCGCGAGCCGAACGTGCGTGTCGGCGACCTGCGAGTCGAACCGCCCCGGGTGGAAGTGCGGCGTGCAGACCGCGTGCGTGATGCCGTTCGCGACGGCCGCGCGCGCGAGCGCGATCGCTTCGGCTTCGCTCTGCGCGCCGTCGTCGATCGCGGGGAGGAGGTGGCAATGGAGGTCGAACACGGTGCGGGGCTTGCGCGGACTGCTGTGCTTTCGCGGGTACGAGTCTGAGTGATGAGTACGAGTGCGATTACACCGTGGAGTTCTCGCTGGCTTCAGGCGGGTACATCAAGCGCCCTCGAGCACGTCGGTGTACTCGCACTCATACTCGAACTCATACTCATACTGGCGCCTCGTCACGCCTTCTTCGGCTTCGCCGACCCGTACCCGTAGTCGTGGTAGTAGCCGTCGCCGTAGTAGTAATACTTGCCATAGCCGCCACGGCCCTTCTTCGGCACTACCTGGTTCACGACGGCGCCGATCAGCGGCGCGTTGACGCGGCGCAAGCGCTTCACGCCCTGCTCGGCCAGCTGGTACGGCGTGGAGTCGCTGCGCACGACGTAGATCACCGCGTGCACCATGCGCGACAGCACGAGCGCATCGCTCACCGCGCATGCGGGCGCGCAGTCGATGATCACGTGGTCGAATGCCTTCGACAGCTGCTCGAGCGCTTCGGAGAAGCGGTGCGAAGACAGCAGCTCCTGCGGGTTCGGCGGCACGGGGCCGGCCGGCATCACGTAGACCTGGCCGGTCTCGCCCACCTGATTCACGCATTCGGACAGCTTCGCGTCGCCGGAAACGAACTGCGACAGGCCCTTCATCGTTTCCAGGCCCGGGAGCCCGCGGTGCACGGCGGGCCGGCGCATGTCGGCATCGATCAGCAGCACCTTGCGCATCTGCCCGAGCGCGTGCGCGAGGTTCACCGACAGCGTGGTCTTGCCCTCGCCCGGCACCGACGACGTGACGAGCAGTCGGCGATGCGGATGGTCGATCGCGGACAGCAGCACGCTGGTGCGCACGGTGCGCACCGATTCCGAGAACGACGTCTTCGGCGAATCGGCGAAGTGGCGCAGCGGCGAGCGGTCCTTGTCGCCGCTCGTCTCGAGGCGCGGCAGCAGGCCGAGCACCGGCAGGCCGAGGCGACGCTCGACGTCGTCCGTGCCCTTCAGCGTGTTGTCGAGGTGGTCTAGCAGGAACGCGAGCGCGACGCCGAGCGCGAGCCCGAGCAGGATGCCGACGGTCGTCGTGCGCTGCTTGTTCGGGAACACCGGGCCGCCCGGCACCTGCGCCTTTTCGACGACGCGCGCATTCGCGTTCTGCACGCCACCCGACGCGGACGTTTCCTTGAAGCGCTGCTGGAACAGGTCGAACAGCTGGCGGTTCGACTCGACTTCGCGCTCGAGGCGCGTGAGCTCGTACTGCTTGCGGTTGATGTCGCGCACCTCGCCCTTCGCCGAGCCGAGCTCGCCGGACAGCTGGCCTTCGCGCGTGCGCGCCGATTCGAAGTCGCGCGCGATGCCGTCGGCCACCGCTTCGAGCTGCCGCTGCAGCGCGGAGCGCGCCGTCTCGAGCGCGGTATCGGCCTCCACCATCTTCGGATGGCGCGGGCCGTAGCGCTGCGACAGCTCGTTCTTGTTGCGCTCCGCCGCGACCGCGGCCGTCTTCAGCTCGGCGACGAGCGGATACGCGAGCAGCGCCGGGATGCCGTCGAGCGAGCCGCCCGAGCTGCGCACCTGCTGCACCTGGCGATACAGCGCTTCCTTGTCGACGCGCTCGCGGCGCGCCGTGGCGAGCCGCTCGGACGCGAGCGTCAGCTCCTGCGTCGCGAGGCTGTCGACGCCCTTCACGTCGATCAGGCGCTCCTGGTCGCGATACGCCTGCAGCGCCTTCTCCGATTCCTCGAGCTTCGTGCGCAGGCCCGCGAGGCGATCGTTGAGCCACGACGATGCGCTCTCCGCCATCTCGAGCCGGCCTTCCAGCGTCTCCTCGATGTAGGCCTGGCCGAGCGTGTTCGCGAGCGTCGCGATGAGCTGCGGATCCGGCCCCTCGTACTGCAGCTTCACGAGCTGGCTGTTGCGGATCGGCTGCACCTGCAGCGCGCCCTGCACCGTCCCGACCGCACTCTCGAACTGCGCTTCCTTGCTCGGCGGCGCCGCCGGCGCGCTCGTGCGGCCGAACAGCTTCGCGAAGCTGAAGCCCGACTGCGCGTCCGGCTTCGGCGCGAACGCCGCGACGCCCAGCTTGTTCACCACGCGCTCGGCGAGCGGCCGCGACTTCAGGATCTCGTACTGCGTCTGGTAGTACTCGCCGAAGTCGTAACCGGGGTTCGCCTGATACACCGTCTCGATCGAAACGAAACGCGCAGCCTGGCGCTCGATCAGCAGCGTGGACGTCGCCCGGTAGATCGGGACGTCGCTGTAGGCCTTCAGCGCCGCGAGCAGCCCGCCGATGACGGCCAGCGCGACGATGCCCCACTTGTAGCGGTAGAGGACCCGCAGGTAGTCCTGCAGGTTGACGGTCGACGCGCGTTCGCCGGTAACGGCGCCGGCTTCGAGCGTGTCAGGGGCGGGAGCGAGGTTCATGGACGGCATTGTACGAGCCGCCGGAGGGCTGACCGTACTTTTGAGTGTCAGCGGTGCGACGAAGCTCTCAGGCGGTCAGAAGAACGACTCGTCGACCGTGATGATGTCGCCCGGCCCCACCGCATCGTCCATCGACACGCCGCGGCCCTTGTTCGCGGCCTTCTGCGCCTCGGGGATCAGCGTGATCTTGCGCTCGGACGCACGCTCGGTCAGGCCGCCGGCGAGCGAGATCGCCTTGCGCACGGTCATGCCGGGCTGGAACGGGTAGCTGCCGGGGCTGCGCACCTGGCCGTTCACGAAGAACGGGCGGTAGGCGGTCACGGACACGGTCACGCGCGGGTCGACGAGGTAATCGCCGGCGAGCGCGTCGCGCACCTTCTTTTCGACCTGGTCGAGGCTCAGCCCCGCCACGAGCATCTCGCCGAGGAACGGGTACGAGATGCGGCCGTTGTCGC
The DNA here is from genome assembly GCA_937996755.1 of uncultured Pseudomonadota bacterium. Taxonomy (GTDB): domain Bacteria; phylum Pseudomonadota; class Gammaproteobacteria; order Xanthomonadales; family Ahniellaceae; genus CALKUS01. The sequence continues at coordinate 8,200 of CALKUS010000172.1, forward strand.
CGATGCGCGCGGACATCGACAGGTCCTTCTCGCCGTACACGGAGATGTCGACCTCGTCGCCCGCACCGAGGCGGTAGTTGCGATCGGGCGCCACGGCACCGGCCGTGGCGGGCGTCGTGGCCGCGTCCTGCGCGGCGCACGTGCCGGCCAGGATCATGGCGAAGAGGAGGGCAACGAAACGGAACATGGGTGCGGCCGGGACGGACTGTCGCGTACGGTAACGCGGGGCGGCTCAATCGCCAATGAATGCCCTCTCATCGTCATTCCCGCGCAGGTCGAGTGAGCGCTGCTGCGCCATGCCGGTGGCATGGCGCGCGCTCATTCGGGTGAGCCATGGATGGCGAACGGGGGTGCCGCAGGGACGCTGTACTCGGTTCACGCAGCGCGGTTCAAGATCAACATGGATTCCCGCTTTCGCGGGAATGACGGGATCCGAGGCCAGGCGAGTCCGGCCCTTACGGGCGCGTGAACTCCGCCGACAGCATCCAGACGTCGCGGTCGTAGTCGAGGTCCTCGAGGTTCGAATCGCGCTCGTAGCGCTTCACGCTGGCGCCGAAGCGCAGCCAGGGGCGGAACAGGTAATCGGCCGACACGCCGAAGAAGCGCACGTCGTCCTCGCGCTCGCGCGGGCGGTGCTCCTCGGTCGCGAACCCGCCGTCGACGGTCGTGCGGAAGCGCTCGTTCCAGTTGTGCGCCCAGCCGAGCGTGATGTCCTGGCGCAGGATGTAGTCGCCGAAGCCGTTCGTCTCGTCGGCGTCGCGGCCCGTGCTCAGGTCGAAGATCGAGTAGCTGCGCGGCTTCCAGGTGACGCCCGCGCGCCACGACGTGCCGCTGAACTCGCTGCGCGTCGGATCGTCGAAGTGCTTCGTCGCGCGGCCCACCATCACGCGGCCCGACGTGCGCGCCGTGGCATCGAGGTCGACGCCGACGAACAGGTGCGTCTCGTCGCCGTCGAGCGTCGACTCGTCGTAGTCGAACGTGCCGTACTCGGCGCGCACCAGCGCCGACGTCTTCGGCGCGAGGCGCCAGAGGAACGTGCCGGCGAAGAACTGGTCGGAGCGATCGCGGCTCTCGGTGAACGCTTCGTTGTTCGTGTACTGGGTGTTGCCGAGGCGCGCGTCGAATTCGAGGCGGCCGCGTGCGCCCGGCGCACCGAAGCGGTAGTTGCCGCCGAATTCGCCGCGCTCGTACTCGTCGGGCTCGATGTCCAGCAGGCCGAGGCTGCCTTCGCGCGACTCGGTGCCGCGGCGGTCGTGCAGCCAGCCGTAGCTCACGTCCAGGCCGAACGCGTGGCGAAGCTTCGGGTTGTAGTCCCAGGCGAGCGAGACGCGCTGGTCTTCGTAGTCGTCGATCGGCGAATCGGCGTAACGGCCCACCGCGGCGCTCCACTCGGCCGTCCACTGGCTGCGCGGGCTGCCGCCGACGAGGCGAACGGCGGGCGTGATTTCCCAGAACGTCGAGCTCACTTCGCGACGCGAAGCAAGCGTGATGTTGTCGTCGTAGCCGAAGCTCAGGCCGAGCGTCGGCGTGAAGCCGAAGCCACCGATGGACACGCCTTCTTCCGTCGGCTCGGACGGGGACGAAGGGTCTTGCGCATGGACGGCGGCGCTGCTCGTGAGCAGGAGCGCAAATGCCAAACGAGCAACGTTCAAACCGATCCCCCGACGCGGTTGCGGGCGCGCAGCCCGGTGGCTGGATTTCGCCCGTAGATCAAATGGTAACAAGAAATGCCTCAGAGAGAACGGAAATTCCCGGAGGGAAGCCGGACAATGCCTGACGAACGGCAGTCGCGGCGTGGGAGCTTTGTCGCGCTACCGGCTTCGGTGCGGGCGTGCAGAACGCCCGGAGGGCAGCCGGTCCGACAGTACGCCGATCGCGATCGCGGCGTGGAACAGCGCCGCATTGGCCGGGATCTGCAGGTTGAAGTCGGCGAGCCCGTGGACGGCGAGCGCCGTGATCGCAGCAACGGCACCGAAGGCGGCACCGCGGATGGCGGGATCGCGGCGTCGGCGCATCGCGCGGATGGCGAGCACGAGGCCGGCGAGCGGCAAGGCCGCCCAGGTCGCCGCCCCGACCACGCCGCGCTCGGCGAGCAGCTGCGCCCAGTCGTTGTGCGCGTGGTCGTAGAACAGCCGGACACTGTCGGGCTTCACGGTCGGAAACGCGGTGCGGAACCCGCCGGGCCCGACGCCGAGCCACGGATGCTCGCGCCAGAGCGCGAGCGTGGCGCGCGCCACGTCGACGCGCTCGACGTCGCTGGACGCACCCGCCGTCGTCGGCGTCGCGACCGTGGTCTCGCGCAATCGCGTCGCGACGCGCTCCACGCCGACCCACGAGCCCAGCACCACCAGGTCGATCACCACGACGGAGACGAGGAACCACGCGAGCGTGCGCGGCAGCGGCCGCATCGCCACCATCGCGGCCACACCCGCGGCGCCGAGCCCGGCGAAGAACGCGACGTTGCCCATGCGCGACTGCGTGAGCACGAGGCCCACGACGAGCGCGGCGAGCAGCGCGCGCAGGATCGCCTTCGGGCCGAGCAGCAACGCGACGAACGCCCGCGCCCGCGCGCGCCAGCTTTCCCCGCCCTCGCCGCCGAGCTGCGCGACCAGCAAACCGGCGCCGCAGCCGCCCGCGAGCGCGAGCATGCCCGCGAGGTGGTTGCGGTTGACGTAGGTGCCCGTCGCGACGCCGAGGTTGATGGTCTTGCGCGCGAAGAATCCGATCTCCAGGCCGGACAGCGTCATGAACGTCGCGTAGATCGCCTGCACCGCGCCGACCGCGAAGACCACCGCGAGCAGTCGCCGCAGCCGGCCGGACGTGTCCACCGTCGCGAGCACGAGCAGCAGGATCGCGACGTACATGGCCGTGAGCAGCTCGGCCTTGCGCGCCGCCGTGCGGTCCAGCGGCCAGCCTTCGCCGGGCCAGTGCGCGGCGACCGCCGTGAGCGCGAGCCAGGCCAGCGCGATCGCCACGACGCTGCGTGAGCGCGCGAATGCCGGCGACAGCGGCCAGCGGCCGAGCGCCGCGCCGCCGAACACGATCGCCGCGAGCAGGCCGAGCCACGCCGCGAACCACGGCCAGATCCAGTCGCGGTTCGCGCCCCACGGCCAGGGCAGCGCGAACAACGTGAGCGCGAGCAGCCAGAACGCGAGCGCCGGCGTGCGTCGCGCCGACATCACGCAACGCCCCCGGGTTGCGCGAGCGACGGCAACGCGGCCGCGCGACGCCGTGCCCAGGCGTGGTACGCGAACGCCGCGGCGAGGAACGCCGCGAAGCGCGCCACTTCCGGCACGCGGGCGAGCTCCGCCACGATCGCCAGCGCCGTCGTCGCGGCCCCGGCCGCGAGCAGCAGCAGCCACGCCGCGCGCGGCGTGCGACCGGCACGCATGAGCAGGTGATGCACGTGCGTGTGGTCGGCGCCGAACGGCGACGCCCCCGAGGCGATGCGCCGCCACATCACCGACACCGTGTCGATCAGCGGCACCGCGAAGAGCCAGAGGCCCGTGACGGGCGCGAACGCGCGGTGCTGGCCCTGCGAGAGCCGGATCACGGCCCACGCCACGACGCAGCCGAGCACCAGGCTGCCGCCGTTGCCGAGGAATGCACGCGCACTGCGTGCGATCGGCGCGTTGAATGCGAGGAAGGCGAGCGTCGCCGCACTGGTGCACGCGAGCACCGCGAGCTCCGCCGCGTGGTTGCTGCGCCATGCGAACCAGGCCATCGCCGCGAGCGCGAGCAGGATCAAGCTGCCGGCGAGGCCGTCGATGCCGTCGATCATGTTCGCCGCGTTCAACACGCCGACGAAGCAGAATACGGTCACGGGCCAGGCCGCATACGAGAGCACCGCGACGTGCCCGGGGGCGAGCAGCTCGCCGAAGTCGTGCAGCAGCGCCCCGCCCCATTTCGCGAGCAGGATGCCCACGCCGATCTGCGCGAGGAAGCGCAGTCGCGGCGAAAGGCCGTGCAGGTCGTCGAGCACGCCGAGCCCGAGCAGCGCGAGCAGCACCGTGGGCAACACGCGCGGCGAGTGCGCGTCGGGAAGCGCGAGCGTTGCGAGCAGCCCCGCGACGATCGCGATGCCGCCGACGCTGGGCACGCCACGCGCATGCGTCTTGTGCGTGCCCGGCTTGTCGATCAGGCGCAGGCGGCCCGCGACCCGCACCAGCAGTGCGAGCGCCGCCGCGCAGACCGCGAATGCGACGCCGGCAGCGAGGGCCAGCGTCGCGACGTTCACGCGACGCCCGCCTCGGCGTCGCGTGCGCCGGCACGCACCTGCTGCTCGATCCAGGCGTACGTGCGCTCGAGCCCCGCGCGCAGCGGCTGCGACGGCGACCAGCCGAGCCGGGCGGCGATCAGGTGGTTGTCGGAGTTGCGCCCGCGCACGCCGGTCGGCCCGGCCACGTGGCGCACGCGTTGCTGCTTGCCCGCGATCGCCATGATCATCGCGGCGAACTCGTTGATCGACACCATCTCTTCCGAGCCGATGTTCACCGGCCCGGTGAAATCCGAGCGCGTGAGGCGGATCGTGCCTTCGACGCATTCGTCGATGTAGAGGAAGGAACGCGTCTGCGTGCCGTCGCCCCACATCTCGATCTCGCCGCCGGCCGGAGCCATCGCGACCTTGCGGCAGAGCGCCGCGGGCGCCTTCTCGCGGCCGTCGTTCCACGAGCCCTGCGGCCCGAAGATGTTGTGATAGCGCGCGATGCGCACGGCGAAACCGTGGTTGCGCGCATAGGCGAAGTACAGGCGCTCGGAGAACAGCTTCTCCCAGCCGTATTCCGAATCCGGCGCGGCGGGATACGCGGAATCCTCGCTGCACTTCGGATTGCGCGGATCCATCTGGTTGTACTCGGGATACATGCACGCCGAGCTGGAATAGAAGATCCGGCCGACGCGCTCCGCGCGCATCGCCTCGAGCACGTTGAGGTTGATCTGCGCCGAGTTGTGCATGATCGCCGCGTCGTGCTCGCCGGTGAACACGAACCCCGCGCCGCCCATGTCCGCCGCCAGCTGGTAGACCTCGTCGAACCCACCCGCGAGCGCCGCACGACACGTCGCCATCTCGCGCAGGTCGCCCACGATGAAGTCGTCGGCCTCGCTCGGCGCGTAGCGCGGCCGCTTCAGGTCCACGCCGCGCACGAACGCGCCTTCCTGCCTCAGCCGGCGAACGAGGTGGCTGCCGATGAAACCACCGGCTCCGAGAACGAGTGCTCTCACTGCTGCGTCAATGCCTCTTTTCAGTGGGTTGCAAGGCTAGCAAGGCCTCGAGGGCCGCGCACAGCGACGGTGCGTCGCCCACGTCCACGCGGCGATAGCGCGCGGGATCGAGCGACGCGGCGCACAGGCCGTGCACGTCGGAGCTCGCCGGGCCGACGAACAGGATGGGACGCCCCGACGCGATGCACGCGTAGACCTTCGACGGCAGCACGTAGCCCACGAACGGCTCGGACAGCGTGACCAGGTGCACGTCGGCTGCCAGCAGCACCGAGGGCAGCGCTTCGAGCGCCACCGGCTGCGTGCGCGCGAACGGCAACCCGCGCGAGGCGAGCTCGGCCGCGACGAGGTCGGCGCGCGCGCCCGTGGCGTTGAGCCAGAGCCCCGCATCGCCGGGGTGCCGCTCGCAGAACGCCGCGAAACCCTCGACGAACGTTCGGTGGTCGTGCGCGACGCCCCAGTTGCCGGAGTACAGGATCACGCGTCGATCGTGCAGCGCCTCGGGAACGGCCGATGCGCGGACCTGCGGCCCGAACTCGACCGGCGACGGATCGCGCCGCAGCTCGACGCGCGCCGGATCGACGCCGCCGGCAGCGAGCCGCGCGCGCTGGTCCTCGCCGAGCACCT
>CALKUS010000173.1 GCA_937996755.1 uncultured Pseudomonadota bacterium
CCGCAGAAACTGCTGCGCCGGCGACGGCCGCTGCGCCCGCCCAGCCCGCGTGGATCGCGCGCAGCAACGACATCGCGAAGACGCTGCTCGACGTGCAGGCCGAGTTCCAGCCAGAGGTGCTGAGCTTCTTCGGCATCGCGGGTTACGACGAGCAGATTTCCGACTTCTCCGCCGACGCGAACGAGCGCCAGCGCAAGGCGCTGAGCGACGCGAAGGCGAAGCTCGAGGGCCTGCTCGCGACCGAGAAGGACGCGAACGTGCGCCAGGACATCGAGATCATGATCGCGGCGGCGCAGCGCAACATCGACACGTCGCTCGTGAGCGAGAAGTACTCGGTGCCGTTCGGCGACGTGGCGCAGCTCGTGTGGTTCGGCATGCAGCCGCTGCTGCGCGAGGACACGGCGGCGGAGCGCCGCCCGTCCGCCGCGAAGCGCATGGCGAAGTACACCGGCGCGGCCGGCGGCGAGTCGGTGTTTGCGATGGCGAAGGCGCGCTACGCCGAGAAGGCCAGCAACCCGAAGCTGCTGAAGCCGTTCAAGAACGAAGTCGAGCAGGCCATCCAGAACACGCCCGCGTACATCCAGGGCCTGAAGGGCCTGTTCGCGAAGTACAAGCTGGACGCGAAGGGCGCCGAGGCGTTCGAGAAGGAAGCGAACGACTACCTCGCGTGGCTGAAGGGCACGGTGCTGCCGGAAGCGCGCACCGACTTCGTGCTGCCGCGCGAGCTGTACGCGATGAACCTGCGCAACATCGGCATCGACGAGGACCCGATGGTGCTGATCGAGCGCGCGCAGCTCGAGTTCATGGAGACGCGCGCCGCGATGCAGGCGCTCGCGCCGCTCGTCGCGAAGGAGAAGGGCTTCAAGGTGACGGACTACCGCGACGTGATCCGCGAGCTGAAGAAGTCGCAGATCGCCGCGAAGGACATCGAGCCGGAGTTCCGCAAGGTGATCACCGGCCTCGAGCAGCGCATCGCCGACAACAAGGTGGTGGACCTGCCGAAGCGCCCGATGGCGATGCGCATCGCGTCGGAAGCGGAAACCGCCGCGCAGCCCGCGCCGAACATGCAGCCGCCGCCGCTCGTGAACAACACCGGGCAGCAGGGCACGTTCGTGCTGCCGCTGGGCAATCCGGCGTCCGGGGGCAAGCAGTACGACGACTTCACCTACCCGGCCGCGGCGTGGACGCTGACGGCGCACGAAGGCCGCCCGGGCCACGAGCTGCAGTTCACGGCGATGGTGGAGCGCGGCGTGTCGATGGCGCGCACGCTGTTCGCGTTCAACAGCGTGAACGTGGAAGGCTGGGCGCTGTACGCCGAGGCCGAGATGGTTCCGTACGAGCCGATCGAAGGCCAGCTCATCGCGCTGCAGTACCGCCTGATGCGCGCCGCGCGCGCGATGCTCGACCCGATGCTCAACCTCGGGCTGATCGACCGCGAGAACGCCGGCAAGATCCTGCGCGAGGAAGTGGTGCTGTCCGAACCGATGGCGCTGCAGGAAGTGGATCGCTACACGTTCAACGCGCCGGGCCAGGCGGGCGCGTACTTCCACGGCTACTCGAAGCTGCTGCAGCTGCGCGCGGAAACCGAAGTGGCGCTGGGCGACAAGTTCGATCGGCTGGCGTTCAACAACTTCATCATCGACCAGGGCCTGCTGCCGCCGGACCTGCTGGCGAAGGCGGTGCGGGAGCAGTTCGTGCCGGCGCAGCGCGCGAAATAAGAGTCGCTGGATCCCGGCTTGCGCCGGGATGACGACGGGGAGGCGCGGATGCAGCCTCCCCGTCAGACTGGAGCGCCTTACTCCAGTCCTCGCCTGTCATTCCCGCGCAGGCGGGAATCCATTGCCGTACAACCTCCGGTTCTCGCCCGCCCTTCCCTGTCGTCATCCCGGCGAAAGCCGGGATCCAGCGCCTTTGCAGGCGTTGTAGAGCAATGGATTCCCGCCTGCGCGGGAATGACGAAGGTTGATGGCAGGAATGGCGAAAAGGATTGCGCCCTACGAAGAGGCTTGCGCCCTACAGCGTCAACGGCGGCGCCAGCGGCGCGATCTCCGCGGCGATCGTCGCGAGCATCGCCAATACCCTCGCGCCCGCGGCGAAGCTGGGATCGAACGGTTCGGTCGTGGGCGCTTCCGCCTGCGCCGGCAGGAACTCCAGCTGGAACAGCTCGAGCTCGCGCTCGCGTTGCAGCTGGCTGAGGATCCACATCGCGCGGTTCATTCGTCGTTGGTCTCGTCGATGCGCGGGTCGCCCGCAGGTCGGTTGGTGGGCTCGGCGGTTTCGTTGTTGCCGCCTTCTTCGTCGTTGTCGACGACCTCGTTCGGGCCGTTGCTCGCCGCGTCGCGGATGGCGTAGCGCGGACGATTCGTCTGCGGCGCCGTGGACGGCGTCAGCGACTCGACGAGCTCGTGGCGGTGCGCCTCCTCTTCCGGCGTGGGCGTGGCCTTGTCGTCGCCCCAGCCTTCGTGGCGCTCGCGCGGGATGTCGACGGGTTCGCGGGTGACGCTGCGGTTCTGGGTGCGCATGGTGACTTCCTCGAATCGGGTGGTCTGGTACTGCACCCCACCCCGGCCCTCCCCTGCAGTCGCAGGGGAGGGAGAAGTGGAGTGCATCGCGTCAGCTTCGCGAGCCCTGGTCGGGGATGCGTGCGCCGTGGTGCTCGTAGTTGCGGCCCGGGTCGACGTTGTCGCGGCCGTGGTCGCGCTGTTCCTGCTCGTACTGCTTCGCCTTCGACGCCTGGTCCTGCGCGTACTGCTTCTCCGGCTTCTCGTTCGGCTGGCGCTGCGTGTCCGTGCCGGGCACAGGCTGCGTGTGTTCCTTCTTCTCGTCGGTCATCGTCGTCTCCTCGCGGTGGCTCCCGGCGGGGGTTGCATCAACCGGGCCACGTCGCGTTCCGACGTGGGGGTAAGTCCCCTTTCCCCGTGCGCCAATTCGTCACACGATGCACCGACCGGGGCCGCAAACGTTTACCTGGATGGGCTTTCCTTTCGCGCGCGCGACAGCGATGTTGCGTGCGATCAACAGGAAACAGGGGCTGATGACACTCCGCTATTCCGGGCTGCTGCTCGCGCTCTGCGCGACGAACGCGTTCGCCCTGTCGCCGGGCCGGCAACTCGACCTCCAGCCACTCGACCGCGCCGCGCTCGCGCGCGAGGACGCGGCACTCGCGCTCGCGGGTGCTCCGCCGCGATTCGCGGTTGCGAAGCGCGTGGCGGTCACGCCCGCGAACGCGGGCACCTGGGAAGACACGAACGACGGTTCGCGCACCTGGCGCTGGCGCGTGACGGCGCCCGATGCGGTGTCGCTGAACTTCGGCTTCTCGCGCTTCCACCTGCCCGACGGCGCGACGCTCGTCGTGCGAAGTGCGGACGGCAAGGAAGCGCGCGGGCCGTTCACGAACGCCGACGAGGACGCGCACGGCCAGCTCTGGACGCCGGTCGTGCGCGGCAACGACGCGGTCGTGGAGCTGAAGGTGCCGGCCGCGCTCGCCGGGGAAGTTTCGATCGAGATTGCGCAGGTCGGGCACGGTTATCGCGCGGTCGGCGGCGACGTGTCCGCGAAGCTGCTCGAGCCCGATGCGCCCGCGCAATGCGCGGCGCCCGGTGCGAAGGACGCGTCGGGCAACGTGCTGGACGCGACGTCGGCGAACGGCGCGAAGGCCGTCGCCGCGTCGGGCGCGTGCAACATGGACGTCGCGTGCCTCGACCCGACCGATCCGTGGCGACGCGTCGCGCGCGCGACGGCCGTGCTCACGCGCAACGGCACGTTCTGGTGCACGGGCTCGCTCGTGAACAACACGGCGAACGACCGCCGCATGCTCGTGACGACGTCCGCCGCGTGCGGCATCGACGCGTCGAACGCGGCGACGACGGTCGCGTACTGGAACTACGAGAACTCCACCTGCCGCGTGCCGGGCAGCGCCGCGAGCGGCGCGGCCGGCGACGGCTCGCTCGCGCAATTCAGCACGGGCGCGACGCTCGTCGCGAGTTCGTCGCCGAGCGACTTCACGATGCTCGAGATGGACGACCCGGCCGACCCGGCGTGGAACCTGTACTGGGCCGGTTGGGACGCAACGCCGTACGCGTCGCCGGGCGGCCCGGGCAATGGCGACTTCGCGTGCTCTCCAGGCGCGCCGTGCGCGACCGTGCACCAGCCGAACACGAACGAAAAGCGCATCACGTTCGTCGAGCAGGACCTGGTCACGACGTCGTACAACGCGAACCCGATTCCCGGCGACCAGACGCACATCCACGCGTATTGGGACCCGACGCCGGTGTTCCCGCCGAATCCGTCGCTCAGCATTCCGCCCGGCGTCACGGAGGGCGGCTCGGGCGGCGCGCCGCTCTACAACGCGCAGCGCCGCTACGTGGGCCAGCTGCACGGCGGGCCGTCGGTGTGCGGTGCGACGGGCGAAAACCTCTCCGACTACTTCGGCCGCTTCTCGCTGTCCTACAACGTGCCCGCTGCGCGCGCCGCGCTCGATCCGCTCGGCAGCAATGTGCTCGCGATCGACGGCCGCGCGCAATGCGACAACCCGCCGGGCGTGCCGGGCAACGTGGTGGCGTCCACCGGCGCGGCGAATTCGGTGGTGGTGACGTGGACGCCGCCGGCGAACGCGGCTGCGTACGACGTCTACCGCGCGACGGGCGCGTGCCCGGCGAGCGGCTTCGCGCGGATCGCCACCGGCGTGACGTCGCCGAACTTCAACGACACCACGGTCTCGGGCGGCAGCACGTACGCGTATCGCATCGTCGCGACGGGCGCGGTCGGCGGCTGCGTGTCCGCCGAGAGCACGTGCGACGACGCGCTCGCCACGGGCGCGTGCCGCCTCGCGCCGACGTTCGCGGGCGCCGTGTCCGCGACCAGCGCGGGCACGCCGTCGTGCGCGGTGAACGTGGCCTGGAACGCCGGCGCGGCGAGCTGCGGCTCCGGCCTCACCTACTCCGTGTTCCGCTCGACCACGTCGGGCTTCGTGCCGGGTGCGGCGAACCGCATCGCGCAGTGCGTGGCGGCCACGACGTACGCCGACACGACGGCGCAGCCAGGCCAGCGCTACTACTACGTCGTGCGCGCCGAGGACGGCACGAGCGGCAACGGCGGCTCGTGCAACGGCGGCAACGTCGACGGCAACACCGTGCAGCGCGCGGGCACGGCCACGGGCACGCCGGTCGCGGTGTTCACCGACACCATGGAAGGCACGCTCGGCGCGTGGACGCTCGCGAGCTCGCCGCAGACGGTGAACTTCGCGATCGTCACGACGGCGGCGCACACGGGCACGAAGTCGGCATTCGCGCCGGCGCCGAACGTGCTGGCCGAGAGCACGATGGCGACGACGGCGGCGTTCACGCCCGCGGCCGGCGCGACGTTCGAGTTCTGGCAGCGGTACGCCATGGAGAACGGCTTCGACGGCGGCGTGCTCGAATACTCGCTGGACGGCACGATGTGGTTCGACATCCTGGCCGGCAACGGCGGCGCGATCGCCGCGAACCCGCAGCGCTTCCTCGAAGGCGGCTACGTGGCGCGCCTGAGCGACGTGACCTCGGGCAACGTGCTCGCCGGCCGCGACGCCTGGACCGGCACGCAGGGCACGTTCGTGCGCACGCGCGTCGACCTGGGCGACTTCGCGGGCACGTCCATGCGGCTGCGCTTCCGCGTGGGCACGGACTCGAGCTTCGCCCCGCCGAACAACGGCTGGTGGATCGACGACGTGGTGCGCTACGGCGCGAATGCCTGCACCGTGCCGCCGCCGGATGCGTTGTTCGCGAACGGGTTCGAGTAGCCACCTCCCCCATCGTCATTCCCGCGCCCCGTCGTCATTCCCGCGAAGGCGGGAATCCATTGCCGTACAACTTGTGTTGCAGAGCAAAATGGATTCCCGCCTGCGCGGGAATGACGTGAGGTGGGGGAATGACGTGAGGTAGGATCGTTTCCCACCTTACCCGGACGACGGAGCTCACCATGGCCAAGGGCAACTGGGCGGCGTTCCAGCACGTGAGCAAGTCGTTCGATTATCCGGGCGCGAAGCTCGAATCCGCGTGGGCGAAGCTGCACGCGGGCGACCAGGAACCGTTCCCGGACGACGAGCGCGTCGCGAAGCTGATCAAGGCGAACCCGAAGCTCGCGAAGCCCGGCGACGCCGCGCGCATCGCCGAGGTGCTGCAGAACGCGTGGCGCGCGTACCACCGCGGCGAGTTCGAGGCGGCGCACGACCTGGGCGAAAGCATCGGCGTGCTCGGCGCGACGGTCGCGAACAAGGCGCAGGGCATCCACGCCGTGTACCTCGTCGACGACGACAAGGAGAAGATGAAGCGCTTCGAAGCGATCGCCGCGCGCGCCGAGGACGCGATCAAGGCGCTGCCGAACGAAGCGAATTCGCACTACTTCCGCGCGTTTGCGCTCGGCCGCTACAGCCAGCTGCTGTCGGTGGCGAAGGCGCTCGCGCAGGGCCTCGCGGGCAAGGTGAAGGACAGCCTGGACAAGACGCTGAAGCTCGCGCCGAAGCACGCGGAGGCGCACCTCGCGATGGGCCTGTACCACGCGGAAATCGTCGGCAAGGTGGGCGCGATGATCGCGGGGCTCACCTACGGCGCGAAGGCGGCGACGGCCGAGGAACACCTGAAGACCGCGCTGAAGCTCACGCCCGATGCGCCGATCGTGCACGTGGAATATGCGAACGCGCTGCTGATCCTGCACGGCGACAGCCGCGAGGACGACGCGGCGCTGGAGTTCCAGAAGGCGTCGAAGTGCAAGCCGATCGACGCGATGACCTGCCTCGATGCCTTGTACGCCAAGGAACAGATCGAGTAGCTCGGAGCTGCTGTTGTGGGAGCGACTTCAGTCGCGATCTTCTCGTGATCGGGAAAAGTTCGCGACTGAAGTCGCTCCCACTGTTCGCCCATCAGGCCGCTTCCGGATCCGCCTGCATCAACCCGAAGAGATTGCCCTCGGTGTCCTTGCAGTAGGCCACCCAGCCGACGCCGGCGACGGCGAACTTCTCGATCGCGCGCGTGCCGCCGTTCGCCTCTGCCTTCGCGACGTACTCGTCGACGTTCGGCACGTCGATGGTGCAGACGTAGCAATTCACCGCAGCCATCGCCTCGGGACGCGTACCCCGACGCTGCACGAGGCCGCCGTCGATGCCGGGCGTGCCGGGCGCGCCCGTGGTGCACAGCCAGTACGCCGTATCGTCCTTGAATCGATCGAACTGCCAGGCGAACACGGCGGTGTAGAACGCGATCGCGCGATCGGGTTCGTCGGCGTGGATCTCGAAGTGGATGACGCGGGGCATGGGCGTGCTCCTCTCACGTCGTCATTCCCGCGAAGGCGGGAATGACGGATAGGTGCGGGACACCCTAGCGAAAAGATCGCGACTTGCGTCGCTCCCACCGGGCCAGCGTCACTGTCGTTGACGGAACCGCCGGATTTCCTTCGCGAACTTGCCGCCGACGGGCTTCAGGCGCGAGCGGCCGCGCAGGCGGCGCGCGGGCGTGGCTTTCGAGTCGGCGCGCGAATCGTCGTCGGGTGGCGGCGCTTCGCCTTCCGCGAAGCGCAGCAGCGTGGCTGCCGCGTCGGCCGAGGTGATGTCCTCGTCCCAGTCTTCCATCAACGTGATCAGCAGCAACTTCTCGAACTCGGGCGCGAAGCGGCGGATCACTTCATCGGGATCGGGCACGCACTTGGAATCGGCGATGAAGCCGAAGTGCACACGACCGTTGTACGAAAGGATGGAGATGCCCAGGCCGATCGAGCCGGTCTGCGGCACCCAGAACATCTGCTCGCGCACCTTGCTGCCGGCGAGGTAGAGCGGCATCTGCGGGCCGGGCACGTTCGTGGCGACGGTCGTCGCCTTGCGGCTCAGCATCTCGAGCGCGGGCCCCTGCAGCACGGACGGCCCCATGCCGAGCGCGGCGAGCAGGCCGAACGCGACGATCGCCTGGCGCGAGCGCTTGAGCTCGCGCATGCACTCGGCGACGCGCTCCAGCCGGCGCAACGGGTTCGCCTCGCCGATCGGCAGCTCCAGGAACACGAGGCCGAAGTGGTTGCCGAGCTTCTTCGCGTGCTCGAGCGGGCGCAGGTTCACGGGAACGGTGGCGCGGATGGTCAGCCCGTCGACGTCCTCGCCGCAGTCGATGAGGTACGAGCGCAGCGCGCCGGCCGCCGACGCGAGCAGCACGTCGTTCACGGTGCAGCACAGCCCGCGGCTGACCGCCTTCACTTCTTCGAGGTCGAGCGGTTCGGCCCACGCGCAGCGCTTGATGACGCCGAGGGGGTTGCGGAGCGGCGTAACGGGATCGTCGGAGAGCATCAGCGCGTTCGCGAGCTCGCGCGCGATCTCGCCGCCTTCCTTGAGCACGGCCTGGGCCCGTTCGGGCTCGGCGAAGAACTCCGCCCCCTTCTCGACCACCTTGCCGCCGAGATGCGCGGCCTTCTCGAAGCCGGCGCGCGCCGGTTGCAGCAGGCGCTCCAGCACGCTGCCGCGGTCTTCCTTCAACCAGGCTTTCGCGAGCTCGGCCGTCTTCTCGGGCGACTGCTCGGCGTCGGTGAGCGACATGAACACCTGGATCAGCGCGATGCCGTCGGCATAGCAGTGGTGGATGCGCGTGACGAGCGCGCTGCCGCCTTCGTATTTTTCGACCACGTGGAACTGCCACAGCGGCTTCGAGTGGTCGAGCTGCGTCGACGCGAGCTCGCTCACGAACTGCTCGAGCTGGCGCTTGTCGGCCTTGCCCGGCAGCGCGGCGACGCGGACGTGCCAGTCCATGTCGAAATCGGGATCGGTTTCCCAGTAGGCGCCCGAGGGCGTGTCGACGGCGCGCTGGCGGAAGCGGCGGAACGCGAGGAATCGCTCGGACAGCAGGCGCTTGAAGCGCTGCACGTCGAACGCGCCGTCGAGCATCAGCACGCCCGTGATCATCATCAGGTTGGTCGGGCGCTCCATGCGCAGCCAGGCCGTGTCGACCTTCGACATCGGCTCGCGCGCGCCGCGGTTGCCGCGGTTGGCCATGGGAATCGCCCTTTCGCCCTGTTTCACGCGGTGTAACACGCGGGTTGGGGACGGTCAATTTGTGGGAGCGACTTCAGTCGCGATCTTCGGACTTGCCGGGTTGGAAAGATCGCGACTGAAGTCGCTCCTACCGGAACAGCACGAGTCATCCACGGATCGCCGCGTAGGCCGCCAGCGCCTGCTCGCGGCTCTTCGCGAGGTCGACGATGGGCTTTTCGTAAACGCTGCCGGCCAGGCCGCATGCGGCGAGATCGATCGGCCTCATCGTCCACGGCGCGTGGACGAACTTCGCCGGCACTTTTGCGAGCTCGGGTACCCAGCGCTTCACGTAGTCGCCGTCCGGGTCGAAGCGCTCGCCCTGCGTGACGGGATTGAACACGCGGAAGTACGGGGCCGCGTCGGCGCCGCTGCCGGCGGTCCACTGCCAGCCCTGCGTGTTGTTCGCGAGGTCGGCGTCGACGAGTGTGTCCCAGAACCAGCGCGCGCCGTCGAGCCAGTGGCGGCGCAGGTTCTTGGTGAGGAACGACGCCACGACCATGCGCACGCGGTTGTGCATCCAGCCGGTGTGCCAGAGCTGGCGCATGCCGGCGTCGACGAGCGGAACGCCCGTGCGGCCGCGCTGCCAGGCACGCAGGCCCCGGCGGTTGCGCGACCACGGGAAGCGCGCGAACTTCGGGTCGAGCGGCTGCGTGGTGGTGTCGGGGAAGTGGAACAGCAGGTGGTGCGAGAACTCGCGCCAGCCGAGCTCGGCAAGGAACTTCTCCGTCGCCGCGGTCGCGGGCCGCGATTCCAGCGCCCAGCGCAACTGGCGCGGCGTGATCTCGCCGAAGTGCAGATGCGGCGACAGGCGCGACGTGCCGTCGATGTCGGGGCGGTCGCGCTCGACGGAATAACTCGCCAGCGCATCGTCGGCAAAGCGCTTCCACTGCCTGCGCGCGCCGGCTTCGCCCGGTTGCCACGCGTCGGCGAAACCGGCGTCCCAGGGGATGGTCGGCTTCAGGCCGAGCGAATCGATCGATTCCGGAACGACCGGCTTCGGCGCACGCAGCGATTTCGGCGAAGGCGCTGGTTTGTCCGCCGGCAGCTGCGCGCGCAGCTTGCGCGAGAACGGCGTGAATACGCGGTACGGCTCGCCCGAGCCGTTCGCGAACGCGTCGGGCTCGGCCCAGAGGGCTCCGCCGTGGACGAAGTCCACGTCGAGGACGAGCGCGAGGCGCGCGTCGCGCTCGCGGACGGCGGGGTCGTAGAGCCGGTTCGCGAAGATGCGCGTGGCGCCGGCTTCGGCTGCGACGGCGCGCAACACATCGAGTGTCGGGCCGCGGCGCACGACCAGCGTGCTGCCGATGGCGCGCAGCGAAGCATCCAGCGCGCGCAGCGAGCGATCGAGCCACCAGTTGCTCGCGGCACCGCGTTGCCAGGGCGCCTCTTCGTCGGGCGCGTGGATGTAGAGCGGCAGCACCGGCTCGCCCGTCGCGATCGCGGCGGCGAGCGCGGGGTTGTCGGAGAGCCGCAGGTCCCGTCGGAACCAGACGATTGCAGTCATTTCCTGTCCCCGTGGGTGCGACTCGGGTCGCTGTGGAAGCGACCCTGGTCGCGACCTTCTAGCCGTACCGGCGTGAACGATCCGTCGCCCGCAAGCGGGCTCCTACAGGGGCGCGCAGCCGTCGTCAATCGGACATCGATTGCCCGCTGGCCGCCACTTTTCGCGTTCTATAATCCGACCATTCGTAACGCCCCGGGACAACTCCACATGCGTGCCCTATTTTCGCGCTTCGCTCTGCCGGCGCTGATCGCGCTCGTCCTGCTTTCCGGTTGCGGCGGAGGCAGTGACGATTCTTCGGGTACCGCCACCGCGACGCCCTCGCCCACGGCGACGCCGGCCGGCTTCGCGATCGCGAGCGCGGCTTCCGAGTCCTACGACGGACGCCCCGCCGCGATCGTGGCGTTCACCGAACCGCTCGCCGGTGCGCAGAAGTTCGACGAGCTCGCGGCGATCGCCGGCCCGAACGGCGAGAAGGTCGACGGTTCCTGGGTGCTGGACGACGACAACAAGCGCCTGCGCTTCCCGTACCTCGAGGCGAACAAGAAGTACACGGTGACGATCAAGTCGGCGCTCGCCGCGGCCAGCGGCAAGACGGTCGGCTCCGACGTGCAGAAGATCGTCGACACCGGCCCGCTCGAGCCGCTGCTCGGCTTCGCGAGCCAGGGCAGCGTGCTGCCGGCGCACGAGACGCGCGGCCTGCCGATCGTCACCGTGAACGTGACGGACGTCGACGTCGAGTTCCTGCGCGTGCGCGACAAGGACCTGACGAAGTTCCTCGCCAGCTACACGAGCAACGGCCGCCGCAGCTACTGGTCGCTGAACGAGCTCGCCACGTTCGCCGACTCCGTCTACCAGAACCGCTTCGCGATCGACGCCACGCCGAACGAGCGCACGCTGACCTACCTGCCGGTGCGCGACATCTCCGAGCTGAAGACGCCGGGCCTGTACTTCGCGGTGATGCGCCGCCCGGGCCAATTCAACTCCGAGTTCGACACGGCGATGTTCTTCGTGAGCGACATCGGCCTGCACGTGCGCGCGTACAAGGACAAGCTGGTCGTGCACACGGCCTCGCTCGAGACGGGCGAGCCGAAGGGCAGCGTCGAGATCTCGGTGCGCGACGCGAAGGGCGACACCGTCATTTCCGCGACCAGCGACGGCGAAGGCCTCGCGACGCTCGCGTACCACCCGAAGGCCGAGCACGTGCTGGTCGCGACGTGGGGCCGCGACGTTTCCGTGCTGCCGTTCAACCAGCCGGCGCTCGACCTTTCCGAATTCGCGATCGCCGGCCGCCCGCAGCGCGCCGCGGAAATCTTCCCGTGGTCGAGCCGCGACCTGTTCCGCCCGGGCGAGACGATCCACGTGTCCGCGCTGCTGCGCGACGACGACGGCAAGTCGCTGCCCGCGACGCAGCCGCTGTTCGCCACGCTGCGCCAGCCCGACGGCCGCATGGTGGTGCAGCAGCAGGTGAGCGCGGGCGAGCTCGGCTACTACGAGTTCTCGCGCGAGATCCCGGTCGACGCGCCCACCGGCAAATGGTCGGTCGACTTCTCCACCGACCCGAGCAAGAGCGACAGCGCGTACGGCTTCGTCTTCCGCGTCGAGGAATTCCTGCCCGAGCGCCTGAAGCTCGAGCTGGATTCGGACAAGGAGCGCCTCGCGCCCGGCGACGCGCTGCCGCTCACCGTGGAAGCCGCATACCTGTACGGCGCGCCGGCCGCGGGCAACCGCTTCACCGCGAAGCTCGCGGTGTCGAACGACGAGCATCCGGTGGAATCGCATGCCGACTTCTACTTCGGCGACGCGCTCGCCGAGCTGCCGAAAGACCCGCAGGACGCCATCGACGACGTGCTCGACGACGACGGCAAGCTCGCGCAGGACATCCCGATCCTGGCCGACACGACGGTCACGACGCCGGTCGACGTGGTGATCTCGGGCAGCGTGTTCGAGACCGGCGGACGCGCCGTGAGTCGCACGCTGCACCGCACGGTGTGGCCCGCCGAGCAACTGGTCGGCGTGCGCCCGCTGTTCGACATGAAGGACGGCGCGCCGCCGACCGACAACGCGCGCTTCGAGGTGATCCGCGTCGACGCGGACGGCAACGAGCTCGCGGCGGCCGACTTGGCCGTGAAGCTGATCCGCGAGCGTCGCGACTACCACTGGTCGTACGCCGCCGACACCGGCTGGAAGTTCGAGTACGTGCAGCGCTTCGAGACTGCGGGCGAGCAGAAGCTCGCGCTCGAGGCCGGCAAGCGCGGCACGGTGTCGTTCCCCGTCGAGTGGGGCAGCTACCGCCTCGAGGTCACCGACCCCGAGACCAAGCTCGTGATGCGCCTGCCGTTCGAAGCGGGCTGGGGCTGGGACGACAACCAGGGCCAGGAAGCGCGGCCGGACAAGGTGAAGCTCGCGCTCGACAAGACCAGCTACAAGGGCGGCGACACGATCAAGGTGACACTCACGCCGCCGCACGAAGGCCCCGCCCTGCTGATGCTCGAGGGCGACTCGCTGCTGTGGCACAAGTCCATTCCCGTGCGCGCCGGCACCGTGGTCGAGATTCCGCTCGACCCGAAGTGGGAGCGCCATGACCTGTACCTCACCGCGCTCGTGTTCCGCCCGGGCTCGTCCAGCGACCGCATCACGCCGAAGCGCGCCGTTGGCATCGCGCACGTGCCGATCGAACGCGGCGACCGCAACGTCGATGTGTCGGTCGAGCTGCCGGAGATGATGCGCCCGCTGAACGACCTCGTCGTGAACGTGAAGGCGCCGAAGCTCGCGGGCCAGACGGCGCGCGTGCGCGTCACGGCCGTCGACCTCGGCGTCCTGAACATCACGAACTTCCCGATTCCCGACGCGGCCGCATGGTTCTTCGCGCAGCGTGCGCTCGGCATCGATGCGTACGACCTGTACGGCCGCGTGATCGAGAGCCTTGAAGGCAACCGTGCACGCCTGCGCTTCGGCGGCGACGCCGCGCTCATGTCGCTGCCGGGCGGCCGCCGCCCGAACGCGGAGGTGCAGATCGTGGATCTGTTCGCCGCTCCCGTCGCGCTCGACGCGAAGGGCGAGGCGCAGCTGAAGCTGCCCGTGCCCGACTTCAACGGCACGCTGCGCGTGCGCGCGCTCGTGTTCTCGGCCGACAAGTACGGCAAGGGCGAAAAGGACGTGATCGTGCGCGCGCCGCTGGTGGTCGAGGCGAGCACGCCGCGCATCATGGCGCCGCGCGACGAATCGCAGATCACGATCGACGTGCAGAACCTGTCGGGCGCGGACGACGCGTTCAAGGTGACGCTCGCCGCGAAGGGCCCGGTCGAGCTGATGAAGACGTCGGCGGAAGTGACGCTCGCCGACGGGAAGCGCCAGACGCTGACGTTCCCGCTGCGCGCGAAGGACCTGTTCGGCACGGCCGAGGTGAAAGCGACGGTGACCGGCGGCGCGAACCCGCTCGAGCGCACGTTCCACGTGGCGGTGCGCCCGGCCTGGCCGGCGGTCCGCCGCTCGAAGGCGACCGTCATCAACGGCTCGCCGTCGCTCGTGCCGGACGCGGGCCTGCTCGCGAACCTGGTGCCGGATTCGGTGAACATGCAGATGAGCATCGGCACGCTGCCGCCGCTGCCGTTCACGGGCGTGATCCGCGACCTGATCGTCTACCCGTACGGCTGCATCGAGCAGACCACGTCGAAGGCGATGCCGCTCGTGATGCTGGATGCCGACACGCAGCAGAAGCTCGGCGTGGGCGACCTCTACATCACGGGGCCGAACGGCGAGAAGGTGCTGGTCGACGCGGCGAAGCGCAAGGCGATGCTCGACGAGGCGTTCTCGCGCATCACGTCGATGCAGACCGAGTCCGGCCACTTCGCGATGTGGCCGGGCGACACCTACGCCGTCACCTACATGACGCCGTACGTGGCCGAGATGTTCATCACGGCGCGCGACGCGGGCTTCCCGATCCCGGAGGCCACGCTGAACAAGGCGCTGGACCGCATCAACGAGGACCTGCTCGGCGGCGGCAACACGCACTACGACTACGAGTACTACGAGTACCTGCGCCTGGCCGAGATGGCGCACGGCGGCTACGTGCTCGCCCGCGTCGGCCGCGCGCCGGTCGGCACGCTGCGCTCGATGTACGACAACGAGCGCGGCTCGTTCCTGTCGGGCCTGCCGCTCGTGCACCTCGGCGCCGCGCTCGCGCTCGCCGGCGACAAGGAGCGCGCCGGCAAGGCGATCGAGGAAGCGTTCACGCGCGAGTTCAAGCGCCCGGACTACGTCGGCGATTACGGCAGCCGCCTGCGCGACCTCGCGTTGATGCTCGCGCTCACGCACGAGCACGGCCTCGCGAAGCCCGAGTACGACGCGAAGGCGTACGACATCGCGCGCGAGCTGCTCGGCGAAGTCGGCGAGGAGCGACGCTGGTACCTGAGCACGCAGGAGGAGATCTCGATCTTCCGCCTGGGGCGCTCGCTCGTGAAGGACGCGCCGAGCTCGTTCGCGATGAGCATGACGGTGGGCAAGTCGACCGAGGAGCTCACCGGGCGTGCGCTCTACAGCCGCTCGTTCACGCCCGCGGAGATCGCGGCGGGCGTTCGCTTCGTGCCGAGCGCGCAAGGCTCGCTGTACCTCACGCAGGACGTGGGCGGCGTGCCGCGCACGGCACCGACGTCGGATCGCGACGACCTCAAGATCACGCGGCAGTGGTACACGACCGACGGCAGCGAATTCACGGGCGATACGCTGGCGGAAGGCGACGTGCTGGTCGCGGCGATCACGGTGGAGTCGAGCAACGCGATCAACGACGGGCTGGTCGTGGACCTGTTGCCCGGCGGGCTGGAGGTGGAAAACCTCAACCTCACCGACGCGAGCCAGTGGGAAGGCGTCGAGATCGAAGGCGTGTCGCTCGGCGACCGCTCGGGCGCCGCCGACATCAAGCACGAGGAATACCGCGACGACCGCTACGTGGCCGCGATCAGCATGTACGCCGGCGCGACCGCGCACCTGTTCTACATCGTGCGCGCGGTGTCGCCCGGCACGTTCGTGGTGCCGCCGGCGTCGATCGAGGACATGTACCGGCCGGAGCTGCGTGCGTACAGCGTGGCGAAGCCGGAGCGCGTGAAGGTGGTGCCGCCGCAAGCGAAGGCGAAGGCGGACGAAGCCAGCGACGCCAGCGATGAGAAAGACGGCGAAGGCTGAGCGATGTATCCCCTCCCCTACGAATGTAGGGGAGGGCTAGGGTGGGGTGCAGTACAACCCCGATGACTGGATCCATGATTTCCGAAGGCAGTAATGCACCCCACCCCAACCCTCCCCTGCAGTCGCAGGGGAGGGAGATGGATGGTGCGTCTCCCCTGCAGTCGCAGGGGAGGGAGAATTGGTGGGCGCGCGCGCTCAAGCCGAAGACGCGGCGCGGACGGTGGGCGCGAAATCTCATTGCCGCGGTTCTGGTGTTGTTCGCACTGGACCGCATCTTCCCGCCGCCGATTCCCGACCTGCAGAAGGACGGCAGCACGCTGGTGCTCGCGCGCGACGGCACGCCGTTGCGCGCGTTCGCCGCCGCCGACGGCGTCTGGCGCTATCCGACCACGCCGGAAGAAGTCTCGCCGCTCTACCTCGAGGCGCTGTTCGGCTACGAGGACCGCTGGTTCCGCTGGCACCTCGGCGTGAATCCGCTCGCGCTCGGTCGCGCGCTCGTGCAGGCCGTGGAGCACGGCGAAGTGGTGTCCGGTGGCTCGACGCTCACGATGCAGGTGGCGCGGCTGATCGAGCCGACGCCACGCACGGGCCTCGGCAAGCTGCGCCAGATGATCCGCGCGACGCAGCTCGAGTTGCGCCTCTCGAAGCGCGAGATCCTCACGCTCTACCTCGACCTCGCGCCGTTCGGCGGCAATGTCGTGGGCGTGCAGGCCGCGAGCTGGGCGTATCTCGGGAAACCTGCGAACAAGCTGTCGCGCGCGGAAGCGGCGCTGCTTGCCGTGCTGCCGCAGGCGCCATCGCGGCTGCGCCCCGATCGCCACCCGACCGAGGCGAAGGAAGCGCGCGACAAGGTGCTCGGCCGCCTCGCCGACCTCGGCATCTGGGACGCGGCGGCGCTCGCCGAAGCGCAGCTCGAGCCGGTCGTCGCGCGGCGGCTGCGTCCACCGATGAGCGCCGCGCTGCTCGCGGAACGCCTGCATCGCGAGCGGCCCGATGCGAGAGTCATCGCGTCGACGATCGATCCGCAGCTGCAGCTCGTGGTCGAGCGCCGCGTCACGAACTACCTCGCGCGCCTGCCGGCAAAGACCTCGGCCGCCGTGCTGGTGGTCGACAACGCGACGCGCGAGGCGCGCGTGTACGTGGGCTCGGGCGCGTTCGGCGATCCCGACCGGCTCGGCCACGTCGACATGGTGGCCGCGACGCGCTCACCGGGCTCCACGCTGAAGCCGTTCCTCTACGCGCTCGCGATCGACGAAGGCCTGATCCATTCCGAGAGCCTGCTGGTCGACGCGCCACAGTCGTTCGGCGGCTATCGGCCGGCGAATTTCGGCGACACGTTCAACGGGCCGGTTTCCGCGGCCGACGCACTGCGCCTCTCGTTGAACGTGCCCGCCGTCGACCTATTGGGGCGAGTGACGCCGGAGAAGTTTTCGGCGCGATTGCGCCATGCCGGTTTGCGTCTCCAGATGCCGCAGGGAAGCGAGCCGAACCTCTCTCTGATCCTCGGTGGCGTCGGCACGAATCTCGAAGAGCTCGTGGGCGCGTACACCGCGTTCGGGCGCGAAGGCGTCGCAGGTCACGTGCGATTGGTCGCCGATTCGCCCGTGGTCGAACGCCGCCTGTTGTCGCGCGGCGCCGCGTGGATCGTGCGCGCCGTGCTCGAGGCGCATCCGCGTCCGGGCGACCAGGTGCAGGGCCTCGATCTTTCCTCGCGGCCGCGGCTCGCGTGGAAGACCGGCACGAGCTACGGATTCCGCGATTCGTGGGCGATCGGCGTGACGCCGCAGCGCACGATCGGCGTCTGGCTCGGCCGCCCGGACGGCACGCCGATGCCGGGACACTACGGCGCGGTCACCGCGCTGCCGCTGCTGTTCGCGCTCGTCGACTCGCTGCCGAAGGCGCCGGGCGACGTCACCGTGCCGCTGCCGCCGGCGGAAGTCGCGAAGGTGGACGTGTGCTGGCCGCTCGGCCTCGCGTTCGACGCCGCGCATCCCGGGCTCTGCCAGCGCAGGCGCGAAGCATGGGTGCTCGACGGCATCGTGCCGCCGACGCTGCACGACGCGAGCGATGCGTCGTTCGCGTCGTTCGAGGTCGCATACCTCGCGGATGCCGCGGGTCGTCGCGTGCTGCCCGGTTGCGCGGGCGCGGAGAATGCCGCGCGAACGACGCTCGCGCGCTGGCCCACGCTCGCGCAGCCGTGGCTCACGCCCGGCGAACGTCGTGCATCGTCGTTGCCGGCGCTCGCCGACGGCTGCGGCAACGACGCGCCCGCGCCGGCGCGCGCGCTCCGCATCGAAGGCATCGCCGCAGGCACCACGCTGCGCCGCGCACCGAACAGCCCGCTGCCGCCCGTGCTCGAGCTGAAGGCGCTCGGCGCGGACGGCCCGGTGTCGTGGCTCGTCGACGGCCAGTTGATCGGCGAATCGGCGCGACCGCTGCAGCATCGCTTCGAGCATGCGGGCGACGTGCGCATCGTGGCGCTGGATGGGCGCGGGAACGTCGTGGCGGATGCGGACTATGCCTCGTCCGTGCCGGGCGTCTTCGCGTGCGGAGACGCCCGGCGCGGACAGTCGCTCGTGGTGTGGGCGATCTGGGAAGGGCGCGAGGCGGCGCGGGGGGTGGACAAGTTCCTGATGGG
>CALKUS010000174.1 GCA_937996755.1 uncultured Pseudomonadota bacterium
AGGTAGTTCTGATCGTACGTACGTGATTGCTCACGCCCATTTGCGAATTGCAGGGTCTTGACCGGGCCGAACGGAAGATATGAGACGTCATTGACCAATCGCGTACGGTCAGTGGGCCTTGGATCGACGGCACACGCAAGCATCGGGTCCCATTCGCATGCCTCGCCATTGGGTGTCCACTCGTCGATGCTGACTACTCGTCCACTGGCGTCGCGAGACATGCCGATCGCCTTGGTATCGCCGTACTGGACGACCGTCGCATTTCCGGCCAGGTCATACCGCCAGCGAACGACCGGCATTCCGGGACAGCCACAAAATAGCTGTTCTCCGACGCTCAACCGCGGTCTTTTCCTACGCGACCCGCGCGTCTGCTGGCGCAGACTCTCGTCATGACCTCTCCGCGCCGCCAGCTCGTCGACCCCGCAGCGCCGGGCTACTTCCACTGCATGACCCGCTGCGTTCGTCGCGCATTCCTCTGCGGCGTGGATGCCGGTAGCGGTGATTCCTTCGAGCACCGCAGGGCCTGGATCGAGAAGCGCATCCTCGAGCTCGGCTCGGTCTTTGCGGTGGCGGTGTACGCCTACGCCGTGATGAGCAACCACGTGCATGTGGTAGTCCATGTCGATCCCGAGGCGGCTGCGCGCTGGAGCGCGGACGAGGTCGCGAGGCGCTGGGCCACCCTGTTTCCGGTCCGCCTGCCCGATGGCAGCGTGGACCAGCTCGCGACGCGCAACCGTGCCGAGGCCACCGCGGGCAATCCGGAGCGCGTCTCCACCTGCCGCGCACGACTGGCCAGCCTGTCGTGGTTCATGCGCTGCCTCAACGAGCCGATCGCACGGCGTGCGAACCGGGAAGACAAGTGCACGGGCCGTTTCTGGGAAGGGCGCTTCAAGTGCCAGGCGATGCTCGACGATGCCGCGCTGCTCGCGTGCATGAGCTATGTCGATCTCAATCCCGTGCGCTCGAAGATGGCGGAGGGTCTCTCCGATTCCGCCCATACGTCTGCGAAGCGGCGCATCGAGGCGAGCACGGGTGATGCAGCCCTTCCCCTCTCGCCGGTCAGTGCTTCGATTTCGACGCCGACGCTTTCGCTGTCCGAGGTTGACTACCTGGACCTCGTCGACTGGACAGGGCGGCAGGTGCGCACCGACAAGCGCGGCGTCATCACAAATTCAGTGCCGAGCGTGCTGCGACGAATCGGCGTGGACGCGGGTTCGTGGCGCTACCAGGTGCTGGGCATCGAGAGCCGCTACTGGCGCGCCGTAGGCACTGCCGACGCGCTGGTGCAGAAGGCCGCCGAGTTGGGCCAGTACTGGCTGAAGGGTTGCGGCGCGCGCTGCGCACGACGCGCTGCCGCCGCCGCGTTCGGCTGAACCTCGCAATCCGGCGCAGCTCAGCAGCCGAACGCCGCATCCGCTTCGCCGAGACGCGCAACGATCTCCTCGAATGCGCCCCGCCCGGGATCGCGGTGCCGCCGCGCCGCATCGCCCCGTTCGCGTTCGCGTGGAATTGCGTCCGGCGCGCGCGACGGGCAACGCCGAGTCGTCGATGCCCGGGTCGAGGAGCTGCGTCGTACCGGCGGACAGGTATTCCGGTGCCGCGGTCATTGCAGCGACGCTCGTGGCGCCCGAAACGAAGACGGGGCCTCGCGGCCCCGTCGTTCGTCGCCCACAACGGCGATCGTTCAGTTCACTTCCAGCCCCACCTTCAACTGGCCTGCACCATCACGCGACCAGACCAGCGACACGAGTTGCTGCGGCAGCACGCTCACCCACGGGCCGGCGTGCCAGCCGGTGGCGTCGCGAACGAGCACGCTCGCCTGCGTGGCGTCGCCGAGGCGTCGCGCGCTCACGAGCACCAGCGAATCGCCGATCTTGAACAGCGCGACGTCGCTGGGGGTCGCGTCGCGCGCGGCCGTGAACAGATCGCCGATCGGCACCGGGCGCGTGAACTGCTGGTTCGCGGCCGGCGCCTCGAGCGAGACCAGCGGTGCGTTGCCCGGGCCGTCCTCGAAGCCATTGCGGAAGATGGTCAGCACCGTCGTCACGGTCGCGCTGTTGTTCGCCGTGTTCGTGTCGGTGATGCCGGCCGGGGCGTTGACGGTGGCCGTGTTCACGATGGTGCCCGGCAGCGGGTCGGTCGGGATGGTGCCGGTGATCGAGAACGTCACCGTCGCGCCCACCGGCAGGTTCACCGTCTGGTTGATGTTGCCCGAGCCGCTGCCCGTGCACGTGCCGCTGCCCGTGCCGGCGCAGGTCCAGGTCACGCCCGTGACGATCACCGGCACGTTGTCGATCACGGTCGCACCCGTCACCGGCAGCGGACCCGCGTTCGTCGCCACCACCGTGTACTGGATCAGGCCGGTTGCGGCCTGCGACGTATTCGCCGTCTTGGTGATCGACAGGTCGGTCGCCGCATTCACGACGTGCGCTTCCGTGTCGCTGCTGCCGGCGAAGCTCGTGTTGCCGGCATAGGTCGCCGTGATCGTGCGCGGGCCCGGCGTCACGAACGCGACCGTGCACTGGCCCGCGGCCACCGTGCCCGTGCAGTTGTTCACGCCGTCGGACACCGTGACGTTGCCGGCCGGCGTGCCGGCGCCCGGCGCGTTCGCGGTGACCGTGTACTGCACCACCACGTTCTGGCCCGCGTTCGACGGATCCGGCAGGTCGCTCGTGATCGTCGTCGTCGTCGCCGCCTGGCCGACCACCAGCTGCAGGTTCGCATCGGTCGTGGCCGCGCAGTTGTCGGTCGCGCGGATCACGATCGTGTGCGTGCCCACCGGCTGCGCGCCGGCCAGCGTGACCACGCCCGTGCCGTTGTTCACCGCCGACGTGCCCGTGTACGTGCCGTTGGACTGCACCGCGATCGTGTTGACCGTGCCGGTGTCGCTCGGGCCCGTCGCCGGGTTCACCGTGAGGTTCTGGCCGAACACCGCGTTCGTCGTCGCCGGGTAGGTGAGCGTCGGGGCGAGGTTCGGGTTCACCGTGACCACGAGGTTGGCCGTGTTGAACAGCGTGCCGGTGTCGGTCACGCGCAGCGTGAAGTTGGCGGTCGTTGCGCCGCACGCGGCGACGACGTTCGCGGTCGTGGTGCCCGACGCGTTCGTCGCGATGCCGCTCACCGTCACGCCGTTCACGGTCGCCGTCGCGCCGGAGTTCACGGTGACGACGAGTGCCGTCTCCGCGTCCTCGGCGTCGTTGACGTTCGCGATCGTCGAGTTCGCGCCCGCGTCACCGGCGCGGCGCGTGACGCCGACCGCCGTGATCGTCGGCGCGGTGTTCGCGACATCGACCAGCTGCGTAACGCCCGGGCTCACGCTGCCGTTGTAGCCGGCATCGCCAGCGTAGGTGGCAACGAGCGTGCGACTGCCGGAGGTGGTCAGCGTCACCGTGCAGGTACCCGCGGCAACCGTGCCCGTGCAGTTGTTCACACCGTCGGACACCGTCACGTTGCCGCTCGGCGTGCCCGCACCCGGGGCAACCGGCGCGACGGTGTAATTGACGACGACGCCCTGCCCAGCCGTCGACGGGTTCGGCGAATTCGACGTAATCGTGGTCGTCGTGTCCGCCTTGGCGACGGTAAGCGACAGGTTCGCATCGGTTGTAGCCGAGCAGTTGTCAGTCGCCCGGATCACGATCGTGTGAGTGCCCACCGGCGTAGAGTTGCCGAGCGAGACGATGCCGCCGCCATCGACCGAAGAAGTGCCGGTGAACGTGCCATTCGATTGCACGGCAATCGTGCTGATCGTGCCGCTGTCGGTCGCGACCGTCGTCCACTCCTCAGTCGTGGTGTAGTGATTGAAGTCGTCGAACATGCCATGCACGAGGCGGGCCAGGTCCTGCTGGGTTATCATGATTTCAGTAGTTTCCGCGCATCGGAATGTCAGGCCTCAACGCCGCTTAAGACGCTTATGCATCTTGCGATCACGCGGCACGGCGACGAAGCCTTCCCGCTGCTGGCCGAAGATTGCCGCTTGCTGGCCTTCGCTGGCTCGCCGCAGAACGCCGAATGGCTATCAAGCGATCTGGCCGAATCGCTGCTCGACGCCGAACCCGAAGCCAACATCGCGCCCGACCAGGCGACGGATTTTCTGCGCAAGGTGACGGAAGGTTTCGATCTGCTGCGAGCGCGGCTCGACGAGTTCAAACGCGAACGCGCCGCCGAGTTGCTCGACGCGCACCAGCGTGTCCGCGCCGCGTCGAGATCGGAAGAGCACACGTCTGAAC